>JASFYV010000130.1:0-25267 GCA_045046925.1 Candidatus Marithrix sp.
GATATTTTAACCCAACGTTTCGCTTAATTTTTAGTCTAATTTCTTTGGAATAATCTGACATTTTATCTAGGATTTAACTGTCGAAGCCCACTGCCCAATATGCCGGGTCTAATCTAATTGAACGTCTTAAAGTAAATTTAGCAAGATAATTCATATTTACTTTATCATTACTTAGTGAATGAGTTATTACAAAACCACTTATTACAAAAAATATGGGAACTCCAGAATTTCCTATTCCAAATATTATAGTTGTTACAATTTTGGGGAGAACTACAGCTAAGTTATCAATATGAAAACCTCCACGTATATGAAATAGAACAACCCAAATTGCAGCAATACCACGTAAAGCATCAATTAAATGAAACCGCATATTTTTTAAATCCAGAATGGAAAAGTGATTAACTATCATAGGTATTGCTATCACAATTATCTAATCAATAAAATGTGATAGCGTCAGTAGCAAAGATATAGGGATATATCTACTTGGGTTTTTCGTTACAAACTGTTTGATATGTTAAATGATTGGCCATGATATATTTATAGAGAATTATATGTAATTCCACAGTTTGGTTTTAGTTGTTCTGACCACAGTGTTTGAGCCTGATATTGAGACCAATTGAATGCCCGCCATTCTTTATTTGTTTGTAAAACAGGTAGCTTATTTAAATAGTTCCACAATTTACAACGTTGTTTTTCTTCAATATATGATATATTTGCTAGTATTGTGGGAATAGCATCTGTACTTAAAGAAGTAATATAAGAAGCGTCAAAACGTTGCTTAACTTGTAAACGTTCTAAATTAAACTCTGCAATTCGAGCATCAGGATTTATAACATGTAATAAAGCTATAAAAAATAAGCCGCTTGTAATAGCACCAAAAGTAAATTGAGTTCGTTTACTGCGTAATATAGTAAAACTAAACCAAATAAATAATACCATTAACCACAACATAAAAAAACTAATGTAAAAACGTAACTCAGTAAATCCATAAACACTGGTATATAAATACATTCTATGTGCTGCTGAAGCTGCTATAATTATGGTCATGATTATCATTATTATAGATAAAGATTGATAAAGGTTTTTCTCAAATTGGTTATAAGGTCGATACAACCAATGAGTGGATATTAATAATATTATTACTAATAAAGTTACTACTATTAATTGCATAAATCCACGTCTAGCATATATAGCATAGGTAGGCCCATCTAAGGATTGTACTAAAATATCCCCACCAAAAAAATAGGTAAATTGGATTATAATAAAACTTAAAAATAATAAATTAACCGCCCCAAGTATCATTCCAGTTTCAATACAACCGAGTCGCCAAATTGGGAATTGTAATTTTCCATCTATCAGATTATTAGTTAATACAGTCCCACGTAATATAGCTATAGAAAACCAACAACATACAATAAATATTGCTCCAAAACGTAATACTGCTTCTTCACTTAATCCCCAATCTAGCGAATCATAAACTGCCTGTTCAAATCTACCATCAGAGGCTACTAATAATAATCCAAAAATTAATAGCATTGGGATAGTAACCATTAATCCTCTAAGAATAGAATTAACATTATCACCCCAACGACTTTTAACTTCATTCCATTGAATATCCTCACGTATTAGCTTACTATAACTACTAATACCATATTCAATAGATAATAGAAAATCTTGGAATACTTGAGAAATTTCAAGGTGGCGTAGCTTTTCTCTAGTGCTAGCATTAAAAGCAAGACTAATTGTTAATATCAATCCTAAATAACTTAAACTATTTAATACCAAAGAATCACGCCAAGTTAAGGTTAGAGTAAAAAATACCCCTGTTATTATCAAAATATATTCACGATAACCCATATATGATTGGCTAAAAATCCTGATGATTAACACAAAAGTTATTAATAATAAACCAAATAGAGTAATATTAAATCCCCAAATCTTACCATCAAATAAAAATATTCCTATAATCCCCATTAATAAACTAGTTATTAATATAATCAGGCCAATTATTGTTCGATTGGTTATTTCAGTTTCTAAGTAGTTCATATATTAAATTTTGTAAAACTAGATTGCTTGATATGGTCAAAATAATAACTTATTCTAATAATTAACTAATATTACATAAAATTACTTTGATCTAGGTTATTAATTGATAAATCATATTCAGATAATAATTATTTAAAGATGATTTATATTAAAAATATAATACCATGTTACAAAATATAAATTTTAGTATAGTTTTGATATTTAAATTATATATAACATTGATAATATTAAATATTAAATATTAAATAGCTAATAAATTATTCTATCATACTACAATTTTAATATAATTAATTATCACAATATTTAATATAAATTTTGCAATAAGCAACTTACATTGTAAAATAGCATAAGAGCAAAATATCTGCTCCATACTTGTATTTTAACAACTCCATAAACTTGATTAAGGGAAATTTATTAATGAGATCCATTTTAAAAACTTTGGGTATTAGTTTAGTTGCAGTTAGTAGTTTAGCTATTAGTAATGTAACAGTTGCTGCTGATGGTGGAACTTTATATACACAAAAACTCTGTAACACTTGTCACGGTGCTGATGCTAAAACTCCAATTCAACCAGCTTACCCTAAGTTAGCCGGGCAGAATGCAGAATATTTAATTGCTCAGACTAAAGATATTAAGGATAAAAAACGTGCTAATGGGCAAACTGGAACTATGGTTCCTTTTACAATGAGTCTTACTGATGATGACATAACAGCCATTTCAGAATGGATAGCTGCTCAACCAACTCAATAAGCTAATCTTAATCATTCCGTGCATTATGCACGGGATTTATAAATATGAAAAATATTGTTATAGGTTTATTGTTATTGAACACTGTCTATGCCGCTGGAGACCCTATAGCTGGTAAAACTAAGGCAATTCATTGTATTAGTTGTCATACTATGGATGGTAATAGCAAAATTCAAATATACCCAAAGTTAGCTGGCCAACATGAAGCATATCTTATTAAAACAATGAAGAATTATCGAGACAAAGTTAGAGATGTACCTACAATGTATACGATAGCAAAAAAATATTTTAATAATGATACTGATATCGCAGATTTGGCTGCTCATTTTGCTTCTCAAAAGTCTGATGCCTGTATTCAACAACCTCAAACTTCTCAAGTAAAGGCAGGTGGAACCAAAATTGAAATTTGTATGGTATGCCATCAACCAGATGGTAATAGTATATTGCCAATTTTCCCAAAATTAGCTGGACAACATAAAGAATATTTAATCAAAGCTATGCAAGCTTATAAAAATGGTAGTAGACAAGAATCGCAAATGTCTCAAATGGCCTTGTTGTTTGGTGATGATACTGATATTGAAAATATTGCCGCTTATTTTGCTGCCCAAAAATCTAATACTTGTAAATCAACAGATTAAATATAAAACACTAATTTCTGATTAGCATTTTATAAATAGGAAAATATTATGGATAAGTTGTATAAATATTGGTTTATCTTATTATGGTTGCCAATGAATATTTCTGCTGCTGTACTATGCAATGACTTACGGTCTTTACAAACTCTTAAAGAACAAGGTAATTATAGAAGTGCTTTGCAATTGATGGGCAGTTGTCTGACAAAAATTAATCCACAACCATTATCAGACGACTTATTAGCTTTAGATGAGATAATTGAACAAGTATTAATACTGGATAAAGGATTACCATTTGAAGATAGTTATCGTAATTTCCAAAGTGTAATTGAAAACTACTATTACTTACAAGATTTAGAATTTAAGTTTGCCGATTATTTTCAACGTCCCAAAACTAAATTATTCCCTAAATTACACAAGGCAGAAGAAAAATACTATTTTTACTATGATAGCGGACGCATATTACCATTTTCACGTGGGATTGCTTTGACTAATAAGGCTATTTTATGGAAAAATATTGCAGATGATCCACAACGATTATCTTTTGACCAAATAAACAATATTGCTTTAATTTATGAACGGGGTTTATCATTAACTGGTTGGAAGTTACGAATCAATAACAATAAAGATATTCGTTTATCAAGAATTTCTGAAAAAGCTATCACAACTTTAGCTCAAGCAATAATTTATTTTATTAATTTTAACAAAGCTGGTTCAGAACCAATAAAGTTGACTATCCCAGAAAAAGAACAAGCCATTTTAGCAGGTTGGATTACTTTATGTGATAATCAAAATACAGAACAATCACCAATAACATCATTACAATTATTAGATGCCTGCTTATCTAAATTTGTATCTAGTTGTAGTTATTTGGAGGTATCCCAAAAAGATAACTTATTATTAAACAAATTAGTAACTCAAATATTTTCTCAACCAAAAAATCAATCAAATAGTTTTCGTAATTTTAAGATAGTACTTTCTACTCGTTTATTTAGCCATTTGAATTTTAAATTTGCTGGCAGTAACTTAAAACCTGATATAAAACTATTCCAATCAGTTCGTAATAAAGAAGAAATCTACCAATTTTATTTTGATACTGGATATATAATATCTAATTCCAGAGGTATCGCATTGACAGATAAAGCTATTATATGGAAAAATTTACTAGCTAAATCAATTCATTGGAATAATATATCTGGTACTACGCAGCGTTTGTCTTTTGATGAAATATTTGAAGTTAAATTAGTATCTGAACAAAATCTAAACTTTATTACCACTTGGAAGCTCCGATTAAATGGAACTCAAGATATAACATTGTCTCAGTTGACCAATGAAAATGCCAAATTATTTGCATCAGCTATGGTATATTTTATTAATTTTTTTACTGGAAAAAATTTAACATTGCAGGTAATGTAATAGACAATCATGGGTAATTTTTTTACACCAGAAGAAATTGATGATTTATCTATTCAGGTTGATATTCAATTAAATGAATTAAGTCAACCTGTAATTTCTACACCTTGTGATATAAGGGTAGACAATAATTTTTTTGGTTCTGCAATAGCATATGAATTGCCATTTTCACAACGACAAAACATTGAAGCAAATGTTAGGGAAGACGCTGAGATTTTTTTACAAAGATTTGCTAGTAAAACAATTTGCCAAAATAACTTAAAGATGGAAAAGGTAATATTATTAGAAAGGTTTGCTAAAATTTTATATGAAATGGGATTTTTTGGAGTGAAATTACAAATTGTGGATATTGCTATAACAGTATATATTTTACATATTGGTTTAGCAACATTTACTGATAAATATTGTACTAGCTAATAGACGTTAAACAGGTAAGGAAATATGTCCTTACCTATTATGATCGAGTTATAATACATGATTTAGTAATTTATTATTTAACTTCAGAAAGTTCTCCAACCTGCACAGTCATATCTTGTTGTGCTTTCTTATGAGCAGCAATTTGTTCAATTTTATCATTTTCTACCCAAGCAAATACTGCTAAACAAATACCAACTACACCTAAAAATACGATTACATGCTTCATAATAAATTTTCCTAGAATAATTCAATGTGATACTATTTGGTTAATATTAGTATATTAGTAAATTCTTAATCTCATTAAAACATTACTTTGTAAACTGTTTATGTCTAAAACCCACCTTTTTGTTAAGAAATATGTCTAATCAAGCTTTGTTTACATTCATTTACAATTTATATTATTTATGATAAAACTACCTGATCACGCTCTGATTGTTGATGATGATTCAGAAATTCGTAATTTATTGCAAAACTACTTAGAAAAAAATAACTTTAGAGTAACAACCGTTGATAATGGTAAAGGCTTATGGAAAATTATTGATGAAAAAAAAGTAGATATAGTAATATTAGATTTAATGTTACCCGGTGAAGATGGTTTAGAAATATGTCGTAATCTACGGGCTCGCCATAATATTCCTATAATTATAATAAGTGCTTTGGGAGAAGAAACTGATCGCATTATTGGCTTAGAAATGGGAGCTGATGATTATTTGCCAAAACCATTTAATCCACGAGAATTATTAGTACGAATTAAGGTGGTTTTACGCAGAAGCCGCACTTTACCAGGCCATGATGAAACAGAATCTAAAACTAAATTATTGTTTGCTGATTGGACATTAAATTTAACTTCTAATCATCTAACTTCACCACAAGGTGTAGTTATTCCTTTGAGTGCTGGCGAGTTTCGTTTATTACGAGTATTTTTAGACCATCCTAAACGAGTATTAACACGAGATCAATTATTAGAATTAAGTCAAGGAAGAGAAGCATTGGCTTTTGATAGAAGTGTTGATGTATTAGTAGGACGTTTACGCCGTCATTTAGGAGAAAATGCTAAACAACCAGAAATTATCCAAACCTCTCGTGGGATTGGTTATAAATTGGCAACCGAGGTAAAATCAGCATGAAAGTTTTACCGTCCTCTTTATTTGGAAGATTAGTTTTAGTATTATTAGTAGGCTTATTGTTAGCTCAGATATTAAGTATTCTTATCTTATTCAAAGACCGGCATTGGCAAATAGCTAAATTACAAGAAAAACATTTAACTTTACATATGGTTGAAGCTATGCGGATGTTAGATTCTTTACCTGCCAAAAAACGTAATGAATTATTAGTAATATTAAATACCCTACATTTAAAAGTATCATGGCAAGCAGAACCTTCTTCTGATTGTGTACCGGGCAATTATACACCTAATCTTGAATATATCGTTACTTATTTAAATTTTAAAATAGGTAAACGGGTTTTATGTATGGTAGAAAAAGATATTTATTCTTCTAATAATTTATTAAGATTAATGGGTTTAGAAATACGTTTACATAAACCATTTTATGCCAATATTCAAATGAAAGATGGTAATTGGGTAACTTTTGAACATACTCATCCAATTAAAGAAGATATGGCTACTCCTTGGCGATTGATACTATCTTTAGTTGTATTGCTGAGTATCGTATTAGCTTTATCTTTATTAGCTGTCCATTGGGTAACCCGTCCACTGGCTTTTTTAACTGAAGCTGCCGAACATTTGGGTCGCAATATCCATCATCCGCCTTTGTCAGAAAATTGTCCGATTGAATTACGCCGAGCTATTCGGGCTTTTAATCAAATGCAAATTAGATTAACTCGTTATTTGGAAGATCGAACTCGAGTTATGATTGCAATTTCTCATGATTTAAAAACTCCTATCACTAGATTAAGATTACGCATAGAACAGTTTGATGATGAAAAAAAGCCTTTTATCAGAGATTTAGATGAGATGAAAACGATGATAGATGCTACTTTAGATTTTATGCGAGGTTTAAATACTGTAGAAACTGCTCAACCTTTAGATATATTAGCTTTGGTAGAAAGTTTACAAGCCGATTATGAAGAAATGGGTCTACCATTGACGATTGCAACTGATTATTCTCCACCACCTTATCCATCCAATCCACAAGCTCTTAAACGTTGTTTAGTAAATTTGATTGATAATGCTTATAAGTATGCCAAGCAGGTGTCAATTAGTTTAATGACAGAGGATGAACAGTTATATATAATTATCGCTGATCGAGGGAATGGCATCCCTGAAATAGCTTTAGATACTGTATTCGAGCCATTTTTTCGTTTAGAAAAATCTAGAAATCGTGAGACTGGAGGAACTGGTTTAGGGTTGAGTATTGCCAGAAATATTGCTAGGGCTCATGGTGGTGACGTAATCTTGCGAAATCGAGCTGGCGGTGGTTTAGAAGCTGTGATTAGCTTACCTTATTAGTTTGATTAAATTATCAGAATGCTAGTATATTAGTTTTCGTCTATGGATTTATCCCACTAATTGTAAGTTATTGATTTAAATTTGATATATAAATACATTCCAATTTAATGAAAACTTATTAGTGGGATATGTTCGTCTTCAAACTAAAGCTAAAATTCTGTAATATCCCCATTATTGCCCCATATAAATGAGCATCAATAATCACAGTACTACCAATTAAATCTACTGTAGTAAATTCTCCATAACATTGTTCCCATACTAACTTTGCAATTAATAATACTAAAAGCACTTTACCTTGATAGGCGCATATTTGTTGCCAAACAATGACTGCTAATAACCCATGTAATACGCCGGAAAATCCCACATACCAAGTTGTTTCTGGAGAAAATATTAATAATCCCAACGTAATCCCAACTCCACAAAATAAAATTAATCTGAAAGTGTATAACAGCGTAAAATCTATTGTCGCTAATTCTAAAATTAATAATAATGCAATAATATTGAGTATCAAATGCGTCCAACCTAAATGAACAAAATGAGCTGTCAATAAACGCCAATATTCACCATTTTGCACACCTTCATAGTTGTATTGTAACCATTGTTTAGTATTGATATCAGTTAATTGAATGAGAATTATGATTCCAATAATAATACATACTGATTTATGTTGTTTCAGCCAAAAGTAAACAATATTCCACATTCTTTAATGAGCCTATCCCACTAATGATAATCTAAATAAAATTAATGGAGGAAAAAATAAAGTGCTTGGTTCCATTATATCTTCGTATGGTGCATGGGCGTTTCATGTAAGAAACAGTTGGAATTTTTCAAGCCACCACTACTACAAATAACTCTATGTATTTCAAACTATTTTCTACAATAATTTAAATTGGCCAATTTGAGTACTTTCTTCTAAATATTCCACAAGTCTTAAAAAATCTTCTTTGGGTAAACATCTACCGCCTATAGTTTTGAAAGCTAATTCACTTTCTCCACCCATGTAAATATGGCTACCCCAATAGAATAATTGCTTACTAAATCTAATCGCACATTCTTCCGGATCAATAAACTTAAAATGTCTATCTTTAGCTTCTAACTTTTTAAATAATTTTTGATATTCTTTTTTGAGAACTCTTATTAATTCAGTGGTTTTTTCATTATATAAACTGTTAATCAACACCATCAAATAAGCATTTTTATTCAAGCTCCGAATTTTTTCAAGAGTTGATACAATCACATGGCCATTCTTATTTAACCCCATTGGATTAAGCATAGTTGGGATAATGCAATAGTTCAGTTTTTCCATAATTTCTGGAGGATTATTTTGAAAATCTGGTGAACAATCACAAATTACAAATTTTTCCTTAAAAGATGGATCGTATTCATCATAATTGAACACATTAATTGTACTACCTAAATTAGGTGACTTACGAGGCAAATAAATCCCTTCTGGCAATAAGACATTGAGATGACGTTGTGGGTCTAAATCAATTAGAGCTACATCATATCCCATCAATGCCAAAGCACCTGCCAAATGAGCACTAACAGTAGTTTTACCAACTCCACCCTTGCAAGTAAATACTCCTATATAAGTTTTACCATCTTTATTAGTAGCAATTTTAATATCTTTAATATTATCTGGAGTAAGAATTTTTAGGCGTTTTTTTTGGAAAGTAGCTAGTTGAATTGGTTTATTGCCTTTTTGTTCAGCCAATGTTATAGCGGCTTTACCAAAATCACTTGTAGTTACAAAAAAACCTCGGTTAAACTGTTCTCCCATTGGTAATTTAAGGAACTCAATAAATTTCCTAATCTGAGGAACACCAACAGTTCTTTTCCAATTTTTTACTTGGACTACAGCTCTAACTTCTCCTTTAACTGCTGTAAAATCATATTCTTCAATATTAATTTTTGGAAAAATAATCTCCCAACCTTTCTTTTTCATTGCTCTTGCGACAGCTTTGATAAGATTTTGGTAATTTTCTATTTCAGACATTTTATAACCATATTGTTAGTCATTTTAATTAAATATCATATAATTAAGTTAATAGGGATTTTTAATATAGCATTTCCCGTTTATATTCTTCTATCTACTCCTAAATTAGGAGAGATGGGTGGGTGGTCTTCATTAAATCGCTAAATACTATAGTTAGTTTATAAAAAATTAATACAGCTAGGTTCAATATAATTATTACCTACTTAAAACTTGATTATCATGTTTAATAGTAGTATAATTACCAACAAGTTTCGTTCATAACGAAGACAAAACGACTTTCTTATGTAGTTTTGAATTTCCAAACATTCTCATCCATCTGTTTAACCTCTGTTGCACACCTTTTTCATAATTGAAATACCCATTATTCTACCATATAAATAATTATTTCTTATCAAAGATAATTAAGAATTAGGAAAGGAATCCAAAAAATCTTATACAAGTTGTATAAATCTGAATGTATATTACATAAAGATTCTACAATAAAATTTAATAACTATTTGAAAAAACAATGTCAGGCAAAATCTTATATATAGAAGATGATATAGTAACAGCCGCCTATGTTCAAACTCAACTTGAACAATATGGTTATGTTGTTGATATAGCAACTGATGGTAAAGATGGATTAAATAAAATTGGAAACGGAACTTATGATGTAGTTGCTGTTGATTATCATTTGCCGGATATGAGTGGTTTACAAATATTAGAAAGTTTAGCGAATAATTTTAGAATCTCAACTATTATGATAACCGGAGCTGGCGACGAACAAATTGCTGTTGAAGCCATGAAGCTTGGTGCTGGTGATTACTTAATTAAGGACATAAATCATAATTTTATCAAACTATTACCGACTATAATTGAATCCGAAATAGAAAAACAACAATTAATAATAGCCAAACATCAAGCAGAAAAAGCTTCTCGTTATCGTGATAATATTTTAGAAGCAGTTAGTTTTGCCGCCGAAAAATTCCTCACTTGCACTCAATGGACTCAACCGATTGCAGAAGTTTTAGCTCGATTAGGTCGCACTATGTCGATAAGTCGAGTTTATATATCTGAAAATCATCACGATAAACAAGGTAAATTATTAAATAGCTATCGCTATGAGTGGGTAGCAAAAGACATCCAACCACAAATAAACAATTCCCAAAGGTCTATTTATCAACCACAATTTGGATTTTTAACCAATATTTTATCCCAAGGCCACGTATTTCACGGTTCAGTCCAAAATTTTCCAAGCAAAATAGCTGAATTATTTACCATTAAAGATATTCGTTCGATTGCAATTGTGCCATTATTTGTTGGTAAAAAATGGTGGGGATTCATAGGTTATGATGATTGTGTAAAAGAACAAGAATGGCTACCAATAATTATTGAAGCATTTAAAACTGCTGCTAATATTTTAGGAGCTGCAATTCAGCACGA
The DNA here is from genome assembly GCA_045046925.1 of Candidatus Marithrix sp. Taxonomy (GTDB): domain Bacteria; phylum Pseudomonadota; class Gammaproteobacteria; order Beggiatoales; family Beggiatoaceae; genus DRQV01. The sequence goes on from JASFYV010000130.1 coordinate 11,144, forward strand.
ACAAATGAACCAAGCTTTACGAGATAGTGAAGCTCGTCTTAAAGAAACTCAAAAAATTGCTAAGTTAGGCCAATGTGATTGGGATATAGATAAAAATACCCGTTATTTATCAGAAGAGACTTTAAATATCCTTGGTTGGCCATTGGATAAAAATATAGTTACTAACGATAAATTTCTAAGTGCAATTCATCCTAACGACCGGCATATGGTAAGAAATGCTGTTTCACAAGCTATTAATTTTGATGAAATTTATGATATTGAATTTCGAGTTGTTCGGCCAGATAATACTATTCGTTATTTACATGTAATATCTAAATTATTTCGTACTCATGCTGGCAAACCAATGCGTTTTCTCAGTACTACTCAAGATATCACTGAACGTAAAATAGCAGAAAAAAATCTTCAAGAAAATACTCAGACTTTAAGTGCAATTTTAAATGCTGCCACTGATTCTATAATAATGATGGAATTAGATACAACTTGTGTGATTGTAAATCCTGCTGGAGCAATAAGATTAGATTTGCAAGTTGATGAAATAATTAATAAACCACTATGTGATTTAGTGACTCCTGAAATAGTTCCAAAGAGAAAAAAATTATTACAACAAATTATCCATGATAAAAAACCAATAAGATTTGAAGAAAGAGATCAAAAAAACATCTGGTTTGATCATTGTATTTATCCAGTATTTGACGAACTTAATAATGTTACTCGGATTGCGATGGTATCTCGTAATATTACTGAGCATAAATTAATAGAAACTGACTTACGCAAAGAACGTGATTTTAACAATGCAATCATTAATGCTGCTGGTAGTTTAGTTATTGTGCTTGATATAGAAGGTCGTATAATTCTTTTTAATAAAACTTGTGAAAAATTAACTGGTTATACCCTTAAAGAAGTTGAAGGTCTTTATGTTTGTGATTTATTTCTCACTCCAGAAAATATAAAACCATGTCAAAACTATTTTCGAGGTATGTTAGGTACTAAAGAAGCATTGCAACGAGAAAGTTTTTGGTTAACTAAAGATAAGCAACCAATTTTTATAAGTTGGTATCATGCCATCCTTTATAATGATAAAAATAAAGCAGAACATATTGTTGGGGTTGGAATTGATATTACAGAACGTAAACAGGCAGAAAAAAATCAACGGTTAGCAGTAACAGTTTTTGAAACTACTACTGAAGGAATTATTGTAACTGATGCTGATAATAATATTTTAATGGTAAATCCAGCTTTTACCTCAGTTACCGGTTATGCAAAAAAAGAAGTAATTGGTAAAAAACCAGATATATTAAGCTCGGGTCATCATGATCCACAATTTTATCAGGATATGTGGGAAAACCTACAAAAATTTGGTAAATGGCAAGGAGAACTATGGAATCGACGCAAAAATGGTGAAGTTTATATAGAATGGCTTTCCATTGTGGCAATTAAAGATTCCAATAGTAAGATTATTCAATACGTTGCTATTTTTAATGATATTACAAAACGTAAACAAGCTGAAGAATTAATTTGGCATCAAGCTCATCATGATGCTTTAACTGATTTACCAAATCGAACTCTATTTGTAGAAAAACTATCTCAAACATTACAAATTGCTAAACGACGTAAAAAAAAATTAGCAGTTATGTTTATTGATTTAGACCATTTTAAGCAAGTCAATGATACTTTAGGTCATAAAATTGGAGATAGCTTATTACAAGAAGCTTCTAAAAGATTACAACAGGGAATTCGTGAGTTTGATACTGTAGCTCGTTTAGGTGGCGATGAATTTACCATAATTATTGATAATTTTGATGAATATTTATGTGTAAAAAATATTGCGGAAACATTATTAGATAGCCTTGCTAGTCCATTTTTGCTTGAAGAAAATAAAGTTTCTATCTCTGGTAGCATTGGTATTGCATTGTTTCCAGAAGATGGTTCTGATGTTGAAACTTTACTTAAAAATGCTGATATTGCAATGTATCAAGCTAAAGAAAGTGGGCGTAATGCTTATCAGTTTTTTACCCAACAAATGAATGCTCAAATTATTGAACATCTAAAATTAGAGGGTGAGCTACGCAATGCTTTAGAATATAATGAGTTTGATTTATATTATCAACCTATTATTGATATTAAATCTGAAAAGATGATTGCGGTTGAAACTCTATTACGTTGGAGAAATGATAAGTCTATGTTTCCAGAGCAGTTTATTACGCCAGCAGAAAAATGTGGTTTGATAACACCAATTTGGAAATGGTGGTTAAATACCACTATCGAACAATTGCAAAATATTGATTTAACAACTATACAAATTGCAATCAAAATTACAGCTTATCAATTAACCAATGATCGTACTATTGAAACCATAAAAGAAGTTTTACAAAAGTTCAATTTACCAACACATTCCTTAATACTAGAAATCAATGAAGAAGCTTTTCTCAAAAATTTACCAGATACTGCTAATAATTTAGATAAATTAGAAAGTTTGGGAACCCAAATATCGATAGACAATTTTGGTTCAGACTGGGGTTCTTTACATTCCTTACGACAATTTCCTATTAATATTTTAAAGATTGATCCATTTTTTATTAATAATATCACTGCTGATAGTTATGATACAATATTAATCAAAACTATCATTGCATTAGCTCATAAATTGAATATTAAAGTTGTGGGTGGTGGAGTAGAAACTAAAGAGCAATTGGATTTTTTGCAAGCGAACCAATGTGATTTAATTCAAGGTAGTTATATTACCAAACCATTAATTTATAACAAATTTATTAAGTTTATTAAATCTTAACTCTTTTCCTAAGTTTCATCATCCGTTTCTGGTTAGCCATTTTTTGTTTAGCAGTTCGATCACGTATTTTAGAAAAATCTTGCCCTTGTTGTTTTTTACTTAAATATTGTGCCATAGCACTGATGGTTGGTGACTTAAATAACTCAGCAACTGCAATCTCTCGATCAAATAATTTTTGTAATTTATCACATACTGCTACTACTGCTAAAGAACGACCACCAATATCAAAAAAGTTAGCATAAATCCCAATTTTTTCCTGTTGTAACACTTCTTGCCAAACCTTCGCAATAATTTGTTCAGATTCTTTACGGGGAGCTACATAATCAACTATTATATCAGTAAGCTGTACAGTTTCAAAGCATGGCAAATCAGTAAGTTGAATATTTGGGTTTTTAACCAGTTTTTCTAGTAGAGTTTGAAAGTTAGCTAATAATTGAATAATCGTTGCTTGCTTAAATAATTCAGTTTTATAACGTAAAATGCTAATTATTTCCTCACCTTTTGGCTTCATGGAAAGAAATAAATCAAAGTTAGCAATCCCTTCTTCTATGTCCAAGGAACTTATATCTATGTCAGCCATTTTAGCCGGTTGATTTGGAACATTTTGTAGGGCAAATAGAGTACGAGATAAAATTTGGCTAGATATGTTTAAGGAATTAGCTAATTTTTGTAAAGGCAAATCTTGGTTTTGGTTAATATCTAAAGTGACTTGACTTACTCGTTTAGCCAGCTCTTTAAAACTTGGATTACCAGCTAAATTAGCTCGAATTAGAACTAAATTACTAAAGTAACCAATAAGTTTTTTAGTTTCTATGCGGTAACGGCCAGCTATTGGTGAGCAAGTTATAATATCTTCCTGTTGAGAATATTGGTATAGTAAAATTTTAAAGACTGTCAATAAAACAACGTATAAAGAAATTCCTTCCTGTTTAGCTAAAGCTTTAAGAGAAGTTACTAAACTATTAGAAAGAGTTAAATATTGAGTTGCTCCTTGATAGGTAGGGATAATTTGAGATTTAAAATCGGTAGGTAATTGCAATACTGGTAATTCACCTTTAAGCTGCTGTCTCCAATAATCTAATTGTGAATCTAGTTTTTGTAAACGTTGAAATTGAGCAAAATCAGCATATTGAATGGGAAGTTTTGGTAATGATGCTGGTTTATTGGCAATAAATGCGGCATAAAGTGTAGCTAACTCTCTAATAAATAAGCTAGTTGACCAACGATCATTGATCATATGATGAGTCGTCAATAATAAAATATGTTCATCCTTAGCTAATCGTAATAATTTTATCCTTAATAATGGCCCTTTAGTTAAGTCAAAAACTTGTTGAGCTTCTTTAGTGGCTGAATTTTTAATATCAGCTTGTTGGATTTCTTCGATTGATAATTTTATAATTAGTTCAGGAACTATTATTTGTACTGGTTTTTCATCAATAATAGTAAATGTGGTTCGTAAGATTTCATGACGTTGGATAATTTCCTGGAAGCTTTTTTCTAAGATAGCAACCTCAAGCTCTCCTGTTAATTGAAATACAGCTCGTAAATTATGTGCTACGTTATCAGTTTGTAATTGTTCAATTGACCAAATTCTTTCTTGGCCAAATGATAATGGGATATTTTTATCACGAGAAACAGGTTTTATTGCGGTTTGATGTTGTAATTTTGCGTTGTTTCTAACTGCTTTCCAAAAATCGGAGGTTTTATTAGTATTGGAAGTCATAATGGTATAGAGGATAATATGTTAATTAAAATAGCATCATTCAAATTGGTATGAAAAATACTCAATATCTCGTTTAAATCTTTGTGATATTTCCTGTCTGATATTCTCATTGTAATAACTTTGATAGCTTTTATTACGAGTTGATTTATTCAAATGCGGCAACTTACCTTTAAAACCAATTTCACTTGCTAAGTGATTGAAATCATTATTAAGATTCTCAAACTTTAATATTCTATCAATAATTACTTCTTGTTCTGAAAGGTAATCTAATTGATTGATATAAAATCTATTAAATAATTTATTTTCAATGGGTAATTTTATAAAATCTTCAAAGCATCTAATATTCTTATTTACTTCTAACATTACATTAGCACCAGTATTGATATATTGGATCGCAATCTGTTCAGAATCAGTTAGATTTTTTCTAAAAAACTTAGCTAAAGCAACTTTATATTTAAGGCTTTGTCCATTCCTAAAATATTTTGGTAAAAAATTATGAATTTGTAAAAAGAAATTCATATATTTAGAGTTTTCAATCACCATCGTAGCATCATCCGCTCCAAAACCTTGGTTAAACATTAAATACCAAGATAATATCCTATCGTATGGATTTCTAACTACAGAAAATTTAGTATAATTTTGAAAAATATCACTATCAATTACTGCTTTAATATCAGAGATAAAACAATGTTTAGTTCTATTATTTATTGGATTAAATGGAATAATTTCTATTAAATCTGGATCCCAAGTTTCAAATAGTTTTTGAATGGAATTACCACCAGTTCGTTGAATATGAACAAAAATTACTCTATATTTATGGGAAATAAACATTATCTGTAGTTATTTACTAAAATTACATGGAATCTAATAGGGATTTGGGATAATTTTTAACTGATTGATATATAATTAATTATGAATGGTTAACTGTGAATTATGAATAAAAGTCAAAATCATTAGTAATTAACTATTCTTCATTCACTAATTCACAATTAAATATTTATTAATAATCACGAATATCTATGATAACTGGATAATTGTTTCCAAATTCTATTTGGGAACACAATGTTTTAGAAGCTCTGCTTCAAGTTTAACCAACCAGAACTCAGATTGCTATATCTATCCAGACTAGTTATTAAAAAATCACTTTAAATCCAAAAGATAATGTAGTATCTCTTCTATATACATTACCAGTATTTGCGGGAAGAATAGCACGTCTGTTATCAAGATAGGTTTGTACAGCTTCAATAAACGGATTATAATCGTAGTTGATCAAATAAGAAACAACGAAAGAAACATTTTTACTAAATTTAAAGTTTAACCCAGTTTTAAGCTTCCAGAAATAATAATCAGTATCTTCTAAAAATATCATATAATCGCCAGTTCCAACCAAAGTCACAGTCGGTGTCATTTTCCAACTTAATCTTTGGCTTAAACGTATAGCATTGGAATCATAGTCTTCTACAGAAGGAAAATTCTTGTATTTTGGAGTACTTTGCATTTCACTGTTCATAAATGTAGTTGAGGTTTCAGCATAAAATAATCCTAACATTACATCTAGGTTAGGGCTATCAACTGCCATAAATCTAACGCCACCATAATAGACAAACCTGTCTTCCAAATATTTTGTACTACTTCTTTCCCAAAAACCTCCAACTACTGCATCTAATTTTTCTGTTAAAGATAACCGAAATCCTTGGCGGAAATTCTGATCTTTCATTATAACATCTTTACCTTTTATCTGTTTATTGGTTTCACGATCATTAATACCATATTGGGTGATACTAGTGATTAAGTCTTTGCGTAAAGTTAATTGTAATGAACCTCTATGTGCTTCGGCTTTTACATTACCACTGGATTCTGAATAGGAATAAGTTCCTTCAAAATGATATAAAAATGGGTTAGGTAGAGGATTGTATTTTTTGGCACTTTTAAGCCACCAACGACCTAAATTTCCACCAGCAGATATCGAACTACTATTGAAAAGTGAGGGAGATTTTTTAGCAGAATTGTTATCAGCAACAACTGACATTGATGTGATAGCCAATAAACTTGGCAAAATAATAGTACCTAGTAATTTTTTCATCATATAATTTATAGTTTAATCAAATAGTTAAATTTGGAGTCAGCACTCAGAATGTTTAATAACTTCAGAATATAATTACTTTACACATACCTAGAAAAATATCAATTAATAAGTTTTTGTCTGTCAACTTTTCCATTGGGTAATAATGGTAAAGAATCAACAATTACAATATCATCAGGCACAGCACGATTTGGTAATACAGTAAAACAAACAGTACGGATATCAGTTGGAGTCATAGCAGAATTTTTGCTAAGAATACAATAAGCGGTCAGCTTTTTACCTCTTTGGCTTTCTCCCTTGGATACAACCATAGCAGCTTCTATATCAGCAAAAGTTTCAATAGCTTTTTCCACATCTACGAAAAAAACCAATAGTCCATCTCGATTAATACTATGATCGGATCTACCTAATACTTCCATTTCATTATTAGGCCCTAATAAACCAAAATCCTTAGTGCGAAACCAACCATCTTGATGATCTGAACCTAAGTCAATCGAGTTATTATTTGTATCAACATAACCATCAAAACCGTATGTATGATAACACCAAAGTTCTCCAATGTCTTGATTTGATTTTTTCAATTTAATTTCTACATCTTGCATTGGTTTACCAACAGTTTTACCACGTATATCTATTGTATCTTCTGGATTAGCAGCAGCTATAGCACCCAACTCAGTACTACCATATAATTGTACTAAACAACCGAACATTTTTTCATATTTAGCAAAGCTATCACCTCTCATGCGATCACCTGCTGTTACGGTTAATTTATATGGTCTGGATGAACGACGACCTTTCAATAACATTTCACAAAATACTGGAGTCATAAAAACAGTATTGGGATTAAAAGCTTGTTCTCGTTGCAAAAAACGTAGTATATTGGCATCTTTTTGTAAATCAACAGAAGCTCCAACAGCAACACAAGGTAAAAAAGCCGCTCCTAAACCATACATATGAAATAGTGGAACTGGTATTGCGACTCTATCATCAAAATTAAGATTTAATCTTTGTACACAATTTAGCATATTACCTTGTAATTTTGCATGGGAATGTACTGCTATTTTAGGAGAACCAGTGCTTCCTGAAGTACGCATATACATTTTTTCAGATGCTATTTTGGCTCCATCCCAATCTGGATTTTCCTTAATTTGCAAAAATTCTTGTGGTTCTAATACTGTATTAATAGTACTAATTTTATATCTACAGAATTTCGGTATAAAATCATCTTTTGGCAATAATAAAAAACTATAACCTTGTTCTAATAGAAATAATATGATTAATGCACTTGGAAGTGTATTTTCACATTCAAAAACTACACAATCTTCAATTTCTGAAAAACAAGTTTCTATCTTGGTAAAAAGTTCTGGAATTTCTTGATAAGAACAGGTTAACTTTCCATCTGTTAATATATTAGATTGCCAATTCTCAGAACTACTTCGACCAATAAATTTCATTAGTAACCTCAATTCAGAATTTATATCCGAAATAGTCAAAATCTTTCTTAAATCTCTGAAAGATCATGTTTTTTGTCATGTCATTATAGTAATTTTGATAATCACTATTACGTTTAGATTTGTTGGAGTGTAAAAGTTTTCCTGCAAAATCAATCTCATTAGCTAAATCATTAAAATCACTAGCTAAATTTTCAAAGCTAAGTATTTTATCAACTAAAACAGTATTATTTTTTGTGATGTAATCCAACTGATTGATATGAAATCGGTTAAATAAATCATGGTTGTCAGGTAGAGCTAGAAATTCATCAAAATTATTAGCATGTTTATTGACTTCCAACATTACTTTATCACCTAACATCTTAGCATCTTGTGCTAATGGTTCATCAATAGTTTCATGTTTTATTTTAAAATACCAAGATACTATTCTATCATAAGGATTTCTAATAATGGTAAATTTTAAATAATCCTGAAAAATATCGTTCTCTATTACATCCTTAATATCAGTAATAAAACAATGTTTTAGCCTATTTTGATTAGGTTTAATATGGACTTTAGCTACCAAATCAGGATCGAATTGTTCAAATATTTTTTGAATTGAATTACCACCAGTTCTTTGAATATGAATAAATATAACTTTATATTTATGAGAAATAAACATTATATATTCGCCTTAACATGTATCAAATAGGAATATATAGTTAAATTCAATATATTGCGTAAATATTGAATTAATATCATATATATGCGAATAACAAATATATTATATTATCGTAAAAAAATCAATATTCCATATCCAAATCATAATAAACTCCCCAAGTTTCTTCACTATTCTTGACTTTCTTGACCAGCTTGGTTTAGAATGCTGATTACTTGAGTACTAAAAAGATCGATAATTGTAGTAAATTCAATATTATCAATCAACTTAGTGGTAGGAATATCCTGCCAATTCAATCTGGTAAAGTAATAAACTATTAGATATTTTTATAAGTATTTGATTATTAAGAATATTATATTTTTTTATGAAAATGCCAATTAAAAATAACTCAAAATTATAGTTTATAATACCATTTTTAAATTTGGAGAGTATTTAATGAAACTGTCATATGCAGTCGTATTGTCGTCTTTATTAGCAGTTGGTAGTGTATTTGCTGCTAAAGCTCCACCACCTATTTCAGATGGTGAGTTTGAACAAGCTAAACAAATCTTCTTTGAACGTTGTGCTGGTTGTCATGGAGTATTGCGGAAAGGAGCTACAGGTAAACCTTTAACTCCAGATATTACTTTGGAAAAAGGTACTGAATATCTCAAAGTGTTTATCAATTTTGGTTCACCAGCCGGTATGCCAGCTTGGGGAGCTTCTGGCGATCTTTCCGAAGCAGAAGTTGATTTAATGGCTCGTTATATTCAGCACGAACCACCAGTTCCACCTGAATTTAGCATTGCTGATATGAAAGCTACTTGGAAACTTATCGTTCCACCAGAAGCAAGACCTACTGAAAAATTAAATATCTTTGATATAGATGATGCTTTTTCCGTTACTTTGCGTGATTCTGGTGAAATTGCATTGATTGATAGTGATACCAAGAAGATGATTACTATCATCAAGACTGGCTATGCAGTGCATATTTCTCGCATGTCAGCTTCTGGCCGTTATTTATACGTGATTGGTCGTGATGCTAGAATTAATTTAATTGATTTATGGATGGAAGTTCCTGCAACAGTTGCCGAAATTAAAGTTGGTATGGAAGCTCGTTCAGTAGAAACTTCTAAATTCAAAGGTTGGGAAGATAAGTATGCAATTGCTGGTACTTATTGGCCACCTCAGTATGTAATCATGGATGGCGACACTTTAGAACCAATGAAAGTTGTTTCCACTCGTGGTATGACAGTTGATACTCAAGAATATCATCAAGAACCTCGGGTTGCTGCTATTATAGCTTCTCATGAACGTCCTGAGTTTATTATCAATGTTAAAGAAACTGGTAAAATTTTATTAGTTAACTATGAAGATTTGTCTAATTTAAAAACTACTAGTATTGATGCTGCTCGTTATTTGCATGATGGTGGTTGGGATTCTACTAAACGTTATTTCATGTCAGCTGCCAATAAATCTAATAAGATTGCGGTTGTAGATTCTAAAGAAGGTATGTTAGAAGCTTTAGTTGAAGTAGGTTCTATTCCTCATCCAGGTCGTGGTGCTAACTTTGTTGATCCTAAGTTTGGTCCAGTATGGGCTACTAGTCATTTAGGTGATGCCAGTATTTCTTTGATTGGTACTGATCCAGAAGGTCATCCAGAAAATGCTTGGAAAGTAGTGCGTACTTTACAAGGTCAAGGTGGTGGTTCTTTATTTATTAAAACTCATCCAAATTCCCATAATTTGTGGGTAGATACTGCTCTGAATCCTGATACTAGCATGAGTCAGTCAATTGCTGTGTTTGATACTCGCAATTTAGAAGCTGGTTTTGTGGTAATACCAATTGCTGAAATGGCTGATCTTGGTGAAGGAGCTAAGAGAGTAGTTCAACCAGAATATAATCGTTTTGGTGATGAAGTTTGGTTCTCTGTTTGGAATGGTAAAGATCAAACCTCTGCGATTGTTATTTTAGATGATAAAACTCGTAGACTCAAGAGTGTAATTAAAGATGAACGCTTGGTTACCCCTACAGGTAAATTCAACGTTTATAATACTACACATGATGTTTATTAGGTGATTTATATGACCCGGCAATTTGTCGGGTTGTTGGTAAAATTTTCATTATTTAAACATATACTAAATTTTTTAATTGATAACACACTCTGATCTAATAAAACTTTATGAATATTGTAGCAGCAGTTAACCACCCAAAAATAAGTAGTAGAATCTATTTTTTTACTGATAACGACAAATACTACCGTTATATCAATGGTGACCCTCAACCTATTAATCCTGACTACTACCCAGTAAGTACCAGCTCAAGTTGGAGTGGACTCCCTGACAATTTTAATGCAGCAGTACAACATCCGACTGATCAAAATTATTTGTATTTTTTTAAGAATGATCAATATTACAGATACAACTGGGAAGAAGACGAAGTAGATTTATTGTATCCTAAATCCATTAGTCTAAATTGGACAGGTGTTCCTAATAACATTACTTCTGCTTTAAACCACCCAACATCATCGGATAGGACGTATTTTTTTAAGGATGATAAATACTATAATTACGCATGGGACTTAGGCAATGCTTATCAACATTCTATGGACGGGTGGCCAGGAGTTCCTCATAACCCAGATGCAGCTTTTAATCATCCCACAGATACTAATATTTCATTCTTTATTAAAGATAATAAATATTATCGGTTCAACTGGGAAAAAAATCAAGTAGAAGATAAATATCCTTTGTCTTTTAATATGGAGCAAGTAAATTCCCTAGGATTTTATTGTGATTTTGATGATCTTTCCCTATTATTGAATTCGGCAGCTCAGAATATCACCAGAGAAAACATTGAATCTGGAATGATTCCTTTATGGCAAGAAATAAATATGTCAGTAGATTTGCCTGAAAATCATACGCTGGTTATGAAAGGAATCGTATTAAGTGCTACTGCTGCTACTGTTGCATTAACCATCGCAGTTATTATTGTAACAGCAGGTACTGGTGCTGTTCTACTTCCAGTGATACTCACTATTGTTGGAGGGCTTTTGACCATCGCTGGTAATGCTACTTGGTTGAACTGGCCCACTGATGATGGGAAACAATGGGATAGTATCAAAAAGTTGTTCGAAGTTTCAGCTACAAACTATGAAATTGCCAAAAAACACCTTGAAGGTACGAAATCTGCCTATAATACCCTAACAGGCAGCGTTGAGAGTGCTTTGGAATTGGTTAAGAAAGATAACCTAACTAGCTCAGAAGCCGCAGTTATTCGTAGTGTTACTAATGATCTCTCTTCTTTGGAACTTTCTCTACATACATCAAGAGAATCTTTAAAATCATTAGCTGAAAACCAACCCAATGAAGCTCTTATCGTTGGTATTCGATATGTTGTTATACATAGCCATGTTTTGCTTGTGATGTGTTGGCTGTCAAATGAGTGTAACACTTTCAGAGTTGATGGTGAAGAAAATATTATTGAGGGGCGTGATGAAGCAACGCGTCTTAAGAGTTTTCTTACCGATACTAGGGAGTTTCTTTTATCTACCTTCAAAAAAGCACAAGACTTAGAAGTGGCCAAATATTCGACAACAATCAGTCAATATATTATGGCGGGCCACTTTGATACTGATTATTTTGTTTGTAAAAATAATACAAGAGTACTCAAAGTATACACTCAATCCGAGGCCAACGACAAAATGTTGGAAATGAAAAGAACAGATGCGGATAGAATCTATAATCAAAGAAAAGGATGCTGTTTCCTTTTTAATAGTGTACATAAGATTATGACGGAACTCGAATTCATTACGCTAGAAAATCCACCTCAAAAATTGACCGAAGCAGAGATAAAGTGGACCTTATACAATAATTCAAACTAAGCAACTCGTAAACCGTATACAATAAATAAGTAATTCGTAGCACCACACACCATTTACACTTATTTAATTGTCTTTGGGTGGTGTATTAGAACGATATAAAAAAGAAAAGGATAACTTTAAGAAAAAGCCAACTCCAGATACTTTTTTATGTAATGCGATAACAAAAATCCTAAAGTTAGATATTTTAATTCAAAATTTATATATAAAAACAAAATACCAAAGAGTTCATTACATGGATTCAAGAATACCTAATTCAACTGTTTTATGTGTAAAAGAAACAGCAACGATAGACTTGACTAATATTGAAGAAATTGAAAAAGAGGAGATTAACAATGAATAAGCAAGCATGGTTAGATGAAGCTATTGATTACATTGATTCATTAAATTTTGATGAATTTGAAGAGTTTATTATGGGGTGTGTTCCACGTTATGAGATGAATATTGATTTCGATGATATAAAACTTGGGAAAAATGCAACTGTCTCAAAAGCTGCAAATATGGACTGTTACTATACTGATAATATTAGTTTAGCTGCATAAGTTATGAATATTAAATTTTTAGGAACGAAAGTTTCCAAATTGTCTTTACTAGTTGATGAGGATAATGAGTCAAAATTAGAAGATGATTTTCAACTTTCTTTTAATAATGGATATTCAGAAAATGATGATAATTCATTTATTGTTAGATTTTTTGTTAATTTTTCATCTAAAGAAGAAAAGTTTAAACTTGATTTAGAATATATTGGTTTTTTTTCAGCAGATGAATCTATATCAGAAGAGTTTAAAAGTTCTCATTTTCCAACAATAAATGCTCCTGCTATTGCATATCCTTTTATGCGTAGTTTCATTAATACTATTACAATTAATGCTAATTTAAATCCTGTAATTTTGCCTACCATTAACTTCCAAGAGTTAGTCCAACAGAAATAATTGAGGACAGAGTAAAACTAATTCTAACTTTGTCTTGGAGGCCGACCTATCGGTAGCTCAAGAATGGTGTTAGATAATAGAGTTTTTAACTCATAACCTATATGTAGGATGCAATGAGATAAACGAATTGCATCTTTCCTGTTTCTATTCAGTATCACCAATGATTTATGTAATTCACTTTGTTCATTACATCCTACTCTCTCAAATAACTTTATCTTGGAGAAACGACCTATCAGCAGCACATAGCTTAATGGGATTGCATTAGTATGTATAGAATTAGTAATAGCCTTTTACATGCGAGCTAATTTATTAATCAGTTTGCTTGGGATGTTTTTGAGTGTAGATGTTGAATCGGGATTTGACTTGAAAGTAAACTTAAGATAGAATTATATTCTTCAAACAGAAAAGCCTGCCCCAAAGTATTGCATATACAAAGGCAGGCTTTAAACATTAACTTTAGCCAGTTAATACTGAAAATTATACCTGTGGTTTATGAAAATTGCAAGTAAAATTTTTAGTATTGCGGGAGATTTGTTTTATGAGTAGTACCAAAACGCATACCAATCCTTTCTTTATCACTGAAAATAATTTTTTAGATATTTGGGGTAGACATATAAAGCCAATAGGTTTTA
>JASFYV010000131.1:0-4362 GCA_045046925.1 Candidatus Marithrix sp.
AGATATTTTAACCCAACGTTTCGCTTAATTTTTAGTCTAATTTCTTTGGAATAATCTGACATTTTATCTAGGATTTAACTGTCGAAGCCCACTGCCTGATAGATGTGAACACCTGTAAAATTATTGCTAACACTGAAATTGCCACTGGTTACGATGATGTAGAAGGGATTGCTTGGCCTAATTGTCAGTAAATAGTCGGGTATGGTCAATACCATTGAGGGCAGACACACAGGTCTGTCCCTACATAATTTCAATATGGGATGGTTAGCATTCTATTCAAACTACCTTTCTTAATATCCAGTTCATGAGTCGATGTGGTAAGAAACGTTTTAATGTCACTAACACATAAGTTGGAACTGTTACATAATAATGCTGTTGTGGGGATTTTGCTTCCAAGGCATGGACTACTCTTTTTAATACAGATTCTGGCGGTAAAGTAAATGGCATAACTGAACCTTTTTTTAATAGATTTTTCCGCATTTTATCATAGGTTTGCTTATGTATACTGTTCTCCTGATCGATATATTTTTCAAACATTTTATGGCTATTCATGCGAAACTTACTGGTAATTGGACCTGGTTCAATAGAAGATACAAAAATATTAGTATTGGCTAATTCCAGACGCAAAGTATCACTCAGAGCTTCCAAGGCAAATTTACTAGAATTATAAGCTCCACGATATGGCAACACCACCAAACCTAGCATAGAACTATTTTGAATTATACGTCCTTCACCTTGTTTACGCATTATTGGTATAATTTGTCTGGTCAATTCATGAGTACCAAACACATTAACCTCAAACTGATTTCGTAAAGCTTCTATAGTCAAATCCTCTATTGCTCCAGGTTGTCCATGAGCTCCATTATTAAAAATGGCATATAATTTTCCATCAGTAAGTTTTAATATTTTCTGCACAGCATCAGTAATTGAAGCTGAATCATTTAAATCTAATAGTAGACTTTCCAAGCCTTCCTGCTGTAAACGAGTAACATCTTCTGGCTTACGTGCAGTAGCAAATACCCGGTAACCTATTTTTTGTAAACCATGGGCTACATGATACCCAATTCCGCTAGAGCAACCAGTAATTAAGATAGAACGAGTTGAATTTGACATATTGAACTTGTATTATAATGTGTAATGAATTATCCATTTTATTTAAGGACTATTATGTTAGCATATTTCAGAAATATATTAATATTAGTGATATTATTAAGTGGTTGTGCTACTCCACGTATTGATTATACTAATTTTATTAAAATTGAGAAAGGTATGACAGAGCAAGAAGTTATCAGAATATTAGGTGAACCAACTAAAGTTACTGGTGGCAGTGTTGATACTGGTACGATTGGAACTTTATTTGGTTTTGAAAATTTATCAGGTACTACAATGACTTGGACAACTGATAAGATTAAGGCTAATATAATTTTTCTTAAAGGTAAGGTTAAAACCAAGAGTTATACTAATCAATTTTAATTAACTGATCGCAGACAGATTACTAACCCCCCTAACCCCTCCTAACATTAGGAGAGGAACTAAATAGTTGTACTCCAATCATTGGAGGTGGCGAGGGAGGTAACTTTCTGCGTAACATCAGTTAATTAAATTCAAGTTCCATAAGATTTATCATGGTTATGTTTAATCATATTGGTGGAATATTTGTAAATATCGTTCTTAAATAAAATTTGGGAACAATCATCTTAATATAGGACTTACGTATTAAAATTAGTTTATATATTTAATAATATTCATAATTTATCAATGCGTAAGTCCTATTATACTAGACGAAATAATTTTAAGTTTTACGTCTCATTCGGCCTACAATTTAAAATTGGCCTGTATACAACATTCTAATATTTTTAATAAAACATAATGAGCCCAGTATTCACTATTCATCCTCAAAATCCACAAGTACGCTTAATAAATCAAATTGTAGCTAAAATTCGTGCTGGTGGTGTAATTGTTTACCCAACTGATTCTTGCTATGCTCTTGGTTGCCATATTGGTGACAAGACTGCCATGGAGAAGATCAGTCATATTCGGCAAACTGATAAAGAACATAATTTTACTTTAGTATGTCGTGATCTTTCTGAAATAGGAATCTATGCTAAAGTTACTAATACTGCTTTTCGTTTGATGAAATCCTTAACTCCTGGGCCTTACACCTTTATTTTAAAGGCCAGTCATGAAGTTCCACGTCGATTACAAAATCCAAAACGTAAAACTATTGGAGTTCGAGTACCAGATAATCCTATTGCCCAGTCTTTGTTAGAAATATTAGGCGAACCAATTATGAGTTCCACTTTGATTATGCCTGGTAAAGATATTCCAGAGACAGAACCAGATGAGATAAAAAAGCTGTTGGAACAACATGTTGATTTAATTATAGACGGTGGACATTGTGGGCTTGAACCAACTACAGTCGTTGATATAATGACAGAACCTCCACAAATACTTCGGCATGGCAAAGGCAATGTTGAAGCTCTTGAAATAGAGTGATATAGCAATTCTTAATTGTGAATGCTTAATTCTTAATTAAATTCAAAAAATATCAGTTATTTAATATTACTATCTGATGTTACGCAGAAAGCTACCTCCCCCATCCCCTTATTAAGGAGGGGAGTAAACAATTATTAGTGTTCCATCCTAAGGATGTGGGTCTAGTCCCCCTCTTAAGTTATAGGGGAGGTTAGTAATCTGTCTGCGTAACATCAGTTACTGTATCTTATTCAATCGGGAAATGCTATAAATTATGGATGGACTTACCCTGTTACAAAAAATAGCAGTATGGGCTTTGCCAATTCTGTTTGCTATTACTGCTCATGAAGCGGCTCATGCTTGGGTGGCAGCTAAACTTGGTGATGACACTGCTTTACGATTAGGCAGAGTTACTTTAAACCCAATTAAACATATCGATTTAGTGGGAACAATTGTTATTCCATTAGCTATGTTACTGATGAGTGGTTTTATATTTGGTTGGGCAAAACCAGTACCAGTTCAGTTTCATCGGTTACGAAAGTTACGCCGCGATACTGCATTAGTAGCGTTGGCTGGCCCTGGTGCTAATTTAATAATGGCTATTTTATGGGCAATCGTTGGTAGAATCGGATTATATTTTCTACATGCTGGCTATGAACCAGCCTTATTTTTAGTTTTAATGGCTAGTGCTGGTATTTTAATTAATGCAATATTGATGATATTGAATTTATTGCCAATTTTACCATTGGATGGTGGCCGAGTTTTGCATAGTTCCTTACCAAATAATTTAGCACTCTCATTTGAACGACTTGAGCCTTATGGTTTGATTATATTGGTCTTATTGTTGATTAGCGGAGCTTTAGAAATGATTATGCTACCTTTAGTTGATATAGTTTATCAAATTTTGTTGCGATTAGCTGGTTTATAACTTATTTTAACAACACAAGGATGTGATGTGAACTATTTTGAGGAAATATGAATATAAGATTTAGTCAATTAAAGGTTAAATAGTTCCAAAACCCTAATTACATCAAATGAATTCAATTTACTGAATACAGATGATGTAATTCTATAAAAAATTAAGAGAATAAGCCTTTAATTCCCTTCTGTAATTTTTCTACTATATCTGGTCCTTCTATATCAACAATCTGTTGACTAACAAAATGATTATCTTGTAAAACAATAGCCATTTGTTCTCCAAAATAACGTAAAAAATCAAATCCAGCTTCATCATTATTAAAACTTAATTCTGAATAGTCTTCAAAACGTTGATTTAACAAATCGATAAAAACATTTTTACCTGCAAAATTACCAAAATCTTTTTGATTATCGATTAGAGTATCAGCAACATGAAAAGCTAAAGTTGTAATAAATAATTGACGTTGTTCAGTATTTAAATTTTCATAAACTAGTCTATCGGCAACTTGTACTAAAAAAACTAAAATCTCTTGAATAATTTTTAAACGTTGAATTTGACTATTGGTTTCATAACCACTATTTTCTAATTCTAATAAACTATTGGTTGCTATTTGCCAACTAATAAAACCAACAGCTTTTGCAATTTCTTCAATAGATTGTGATTTAGCACGTTTGTTCCATTTACTTTTAATACGCATAGGATTATTTAGTAGTGAATACCTGTTTTATCTCAGACTTAGTTCTATCGTAACAATCAGTTAACTGTTCAATTAATAGTTTTATTTCAGTATGATCGGTAGTTTCTATCTTGACACATAACTGAGCTAGTTCTTCTGCCCCAAAGCTAGCAGATGTCCCTTTTAATTGATGAATATTTGTAACTACCTACCATGCCCATGCCAACTTTTTATGTTTATAAATCATTACGATACGTTTAATTAAAATTATTTATAACAGTCATAAATTAAA
>JASFYV010000132.1:0-12369 GCA_045046925.1 Candidatus Marithrix sp.
ATTAAAATCATATAGTTATTCAGATTTAGGCAGATTCATTGTCATTCCCACGAAAGCATGTCCTCATGAAAATGGGGATGGGAATCTAGTTGCCTCAAATATTCCTAGATTCCCGTTCCCCAATCAAGTTGAGGACAAGCTTCACGGGAATGACAGATTTTTATAAATATATTTTATATGTAAATTATCATTTGATGTAAATTTTTTTATAAGTATTTGTATTTTAATAATTTATAAAATAATAATTTTGTCAATGCGTAAGTCCTATATAACTAGATTGTTTGGTATAAATACAGTTTATCAAATTAAAAAATGCTATAAATATTACTAATATTGTTTTATTTTAGTATAAATGAGATAATCTTTCTTCAAGTAATTTAGATATAATGTTTTTGATAACCTATCTATAATTTTTTTAAATTTATTTTTTTACAAAGGAGATTAATTTAAACATGCGTAAATTATTAATGATTATCACTTCGTTATTGCTCTTGATACCATTGATTACTATTGCCCAAAATGTAATTAATGTTGAAAGCACTAGTGGTAGCGTAGGAGAAGTTGCTGATCGTTTTGAGATGGTATTAAAAGAAAAAGGTTTGAAACTCTTTCTAAGAATTAATCATGCTGAAAATGCTAAAGGAGTAAATTTAGAATTAGAACCAACCGAGTTAATTATTTTTGGTAATCCAAAAGTTGGAACACCATTAATGCAATGCAATCGGATGACTGGTATTGACTTACCCCAAAAAGCTTTAATTTGGCAAGATGATGTAGGAAAAGTCTGGATTTCCTATAATGATCCTCAATATTTAGCTGATCGGCATGACATTACTGAAGTTTGTGCTGAAACTATTGCTAAGGTTGAAAAAGCATTAAGTGGAGTAGCAAATGCAACTGCGAATCCAACAACATTACTCACCACCACAGAACTTGAAATAGGCCTTTCTAATGTGCCTGTAGTTAATATGACTGAAATACCTGATTTTTCAGAAAATATATTAAAATTACCTATAGTTACAGTTGATAAATTAATAACATTCAATAATGTTGAGCTGATTCAAAACCTTGCTACTGGATTATTTTCTATCAATCAGTTTGAAAATTATCATATTGATAGAACCCGTACCCAACTGAATGGTGGCCAAGTCAATCCGCAACTATTGTCTCAAGGAAGTGGAATAGGTATTTTAAATGTTGATTTAATAACCGGAGAAATCGCTGGTACACTGCTTATAACTGGATTACCAAATGTCACATCTGCCCATATACATCAAGGAACAGTAGGAGAAAATGGTGAAATTGTTCTTCCACTAGTAGGAGATAATATTGTGCGTACTATATCTAAAGGTACTAAATTAGAACCTAGCCAATTAGCAGCTTATATTGATGGCAACCTATATTTTAATATACATACCACAGAACATCCCAAAGGTGAATTGCGTGGGCAAATTATTCCTTTTAATAATCAAGATTTTATTTCAGTTGCTCATATCTCTGGTACACAAGTAGTACCTGATGAAATAGTAACTAATGCAAGTGGGGTGGGTATTTTACAGGTTGATTTGAGCAGCGGGGATATTAGTGGTCACATTAGCCTGTCTGAATTACCAGATGTGACAGTTGCTCATATTCATCAAGGTACTAGAGGAGAAAACGGTGGGGTAATTATAGCTCTCGAACCTAATGATGATAAAATGATATTCAGTGTACCAAAAAATACCGTATTAACTCCATTACAATTAAAAATCTTACTGAAAGAAGAATTATATTTTAACGCACATACAGCAGAACATCCGGCAGGTGCTATTCGTGGGCAGATAGAACGAGTGATAAAATAATCAATTTAGTTTCGTAGCCATAATGTTTAAGTTTAAGAAATAAATTTCAAAACTAAAAACCTAAACAACTTAAAAAGATACTATCATATAAGAATATGACTATGTTTTAGAAGATAAGTTTTTAGTTGAGAAATTTATTTCCAAATATTCATTATCAGAAATATTTTTCACAATACATATTATAGCGTTTCCCGATTTAGTTAAATACTACCTCCCCTAATTCCCTCCTTAAATAAGGAGGGGACGAAAGGGGTGGTTTATGTACTTTATACAAACGGGAAACGCTATAGTCGCCATCTAAATAGACCTAAAAATATATTCCATCATACAAAGTAATTATATGTTTTGTATAAAATAGTTTTTAATTATAAGCTGGATGATAGCCCAGTATTTTCATAAATGTTATTCAAGGTTTTGCTGAGTTTAATTTTATCCAGTTTGCATTTAACTAATTTTCCAAGCTGCTAATCCAACATATTAATAATAATGAATACAATACCATTAACCTTAGGTATTACTGGTCATAGAGACCCACGAACCGAAGATTTAAAATTATTGCGTAGTAAAGTCCGTAAAGTTTTCAAACTCTTACAAAACCATTGTCCAAATACCACATTACAATTATTATCACCACTTGCTGACGGTGCAGACCGTTTGGTGGCTAAAGTTGCTTTGGAAGAAAATATCCAATTAATTGTACCATTACCAATGGCACAGTCTATTTATGAACAAGATTTTAATGTTCAATCTAAAAAAGAGTTTAAAGAACTATTAAACCAGACCAATAAAATATTTACCTTGCCACTAGTAGAAGGCAATACTGAAACTAATATTGCTGAATATAATGATAATCGTACCCAACAATATGCTTTGGTTGGGGCTTTTATTGCCAGGCATAGTCATATCTTGCTGGCGTTATGGGATGGAATTCCATTGGATAAAATGGCTGGCACAGCTCAAGTAGTAAAGTTCAAACTTACTGGTTATATGAAAGGATTGTCTAAGGAATATTTACCTCCCAAAGCTGTATTGGATATGGCAGATATGGGACCGGTTTGCCAAATAGTGACTGCTAGAAGTACTAAACCAGAATATACTGTTGGTGATATTAAAATCTTGTTACCAAATAATAAAAATAGTAGTGAGTTAGAAATTTTATTAGTTCCAGAGCTTACTACTTTGGATCAATTTAATTTAGATGCACAACAACATACAAATAATTCCCAATCTAGTCAAAAACATTTATTACCACCTAAATTACGAGAAGCTTTGCCAGATTTAGCTCCTGGATTTCAAAATTTATTAGGAGTTTTTGGTTCTGCTAATGATTTGGCTAAATATTTTCAAATTAAAGTTAAATATTTTAGTTTTACTGTTTTGGTTATGACTTTTTTGATGATAATTTTTTATGGTTGGTATTCCAGTATTAATCATGAGCAATCATTAGCTTTAGGGATTTACGCACTTCTATTTATTGCCAGTGCCTGCCTCGTAGGTTTTGTAAAATGGCAACGTTATCATACTAAAGTATTAGATTATCGTACACTTGCTGAAGGATTACGAGTGCAAATTTTTTGGCATTTAAGTGGTTTAAACCATTCAGTTTCAGATTATTATTTGCGTAATCAACGGCAAGAATTAGGTTGGATCCGAGATGGAATTCGAGCTTTAAATTTTTATGATTGGTTAGAATACCAGCAAACTTTAGATGTAGTACACAATCGTTGGATTATGTATGAAAAAGATTGGTTTGCAAAAACAGTGATCCAAAAAAAACTAGTAGTTCGCAATTTAAATCGGATAATTACTGGATTATTTAGTGTAGGAATTATATTAATGGTAATGATGTGGGTAGATCATGTATTTGGAGAATTTTTATGGAATTATTCTATTTTGCAAACCCATCCATTTTGGCATAATATATTTATTTTGTTGATAGCATTATTTCCGGCAACTGGGGCTTTATTACACCATTATTTGGAAAAAATGGCACTTGAAGAAGAGGTAAAACAATATCAACGAATGGCTATTTTATTTGCTACTGCTCATAATAAATTAGAACTAGTTTCTTCTGATTACACTCCAGAACAAATATTATTTGAAGTTGGAACTGAAGTTTTGAAAGAAGATGGCGAATGGATATTAATGCACCGTAAATCCCCAATGAAGATTTCTATTTAGGAGAATTCAGTTAGATAATAAACGGCGATGTGTGTGTATTGCCATTATTAGTCCAAACCCAGCCATTAATGTAACTAAAGAGGTTCCGCCATAACTAATTAATGGTAAGGGTAAACCAACTACAGGTAATAAACCAGAAACCATACTCATATTAACGAAGATATAGACAAAAAAGGTCAAAGTCAAACTACCAGCTAATAAGCGGGCAAAACTATCTTGAGCTTTTAAGGCAATATACATGCCTCGTGATAGAACTAAAAAATAGATGGTAAGTAGTACTAATACTCCTAAAAGCCCTAGTTCTTCACTATAAACTGCAAATATAAAATCGGTAGAACGTTCTGGTAAAAATTGTAAATGTGATTGGGTACCATTTAGCCAACCTTTGCCTGAAAAACCTCCTGAGCCAATAGCAATTTTTGATTGAATTATATGATAACCGTTTCCTAAAGGGTCTCTTTCCGGATCGAGAAAAGTTCGTATTCGGTCTCTTTGGTATTCATGTAATAATGTCCATAAACCTGGTGCAGCTAAAACCATTGAGCTAAGAAGTCCAAATACAATTTTCCAACTTAATCCAGCCAATAATAATACAAACACTCCAGATGATGCTATTAATAAAGAAGTACCTAAATCAGGTTGTTTCATTATTAAAAGAACTGGTACAAAAATTATCGCTAAAGAACCTAATAAACGTCCATAAGTTGGTGGTAATGGTTTACTAGTTAAATACCATGTAACCATCATTGGGACTGCCAATTTCATAATTTCAGAAGGTTGGAAACGAAATAAACCTAAGTTTATCCAACGTTGAGAGCCATTGGTTGACTCACCAATTACCAATACTAATATCAATACTAATATACCAAGCATATAGATCCAAGGTACAAAACCGATAATTTTCTGAGTACGAATTTGAGCAAGTAATAATAAAACCCCAAAACCTACTAAAAAACGTAATATCTGTCGAAAAATTAGATCGAGATTCTGCCCACCGGCACTATATAAAGTTGCTAGTCCAATAATAAATAGTAATATTAAGCCGGATAATAAAAGATAATCCAAATGCAAAAAACTATTATTATGCCAACTAGTTTGCATAACTATTCTGCTTTTTTTACTAAATTAAATGGTAAGGAATTTAAGTCTTCTTGAAATTCTTCACCATATTCTTGGGCTGCATCATTTTCTTCATCATATATCCAATTTACTACAATATTTTTATCATTATCATGGACTTCTTCTTCTAATAAATCAAACAAGTCCAATAACATTTTAGAAGAACTACTATTGAAATAAACTAACTCAATATTTACAGTAAAAGTTTGTTCTTTTAAGTCTTCTAAATGGTTTTCTAACCAAGAGAAAAGAGGGCTAGAGAACTCAGTAATATTTTCTGGGTAAGATTCACCCTTTACTCCAAGAATATTAGTACCTGCATCAAAACAAATTTCTGGAGTATATTTGGTAGCTTCAGTTTTCCAACTATCCATTTTTTATTGCTCTTTAAATATAAGTCTTTAATGAAAAAAATGAGAACTGTTCATCAATTGATTGAAAATCAAAGTCAATTGGTTTAGCACTTTTTCTAGCTAATTCAATAAAACCTAAACCTGCTCCTTTAGTTATTGGTTCTTTTTTACGTTGTTCTTTATAAAAAGATTTTAATTCAATCTTATCCATATTATGTAGGACTGTAAGCTTATTAGTAAGTTTTTCAATATCTTTCTTGTTAATTTTATTACCACAGACTACATAATAATAATCATTTTTATAACCAACTACAACAATTCCATTGCTTAAACTACCGCCATTTAAGTCTTTGTCAGAAAACCTTTCAGCAGAGTAATGGATAATATTTTGCACTTGTTCTATAAACATTGCAAAAACTCTTGTCATTTTAGCAGGGTTCAGTGATTCTATTTTCATTCTATTTTTTAAAGTATCACCTATCTCTACTAATAGTTCCTGTGAAAAAGAACCATAAAAACTTAGTAAAATTCCTTGTTTATCACATTCTTCTTTAAAACTATATAAATTATTAGACATTTTTTTTCCCATTAAAAAGCTAGGAGCTGATTGGAAATGTAACAGTAAATTTACAACCATCTCCCAATTTACTTTCACACCAAACTTTACCTTGCATCATTTCAACCAGTTTTTTCACGATAAATAAACCTAAACCTGTGGAATGTTCGTTTGCAGTTGGTTTAGTAGTTAAACGAGTAAATTTATTAAATAACATATCTTGATCTAATTCACTTAAACCTTGTCCTTCATCTTTTATTTCACAGCGTACTATTTTTAATTCTTTGCCTAAATAAATATCAATTTTTTTATTCTTAGGAGAATATTTAATTGCATTAGAAATTAAGTTATCTAATATTTGATAGAGCATATTTTGATCAGCCAAAACTAGATATTTTGATTCTGATAAATGCACTTTTAATGATATTTGTTTAGCTTTTATGCGTGCTTTATAATGAATTAGCAAATTTTGTAAAATTGGTAATAAATCAATCGTAGTGATAACAAGGTTCATTTTGCCAGATTCAATTGCATTTACATCTAGCAAGTTACTTACTAAAAAAAACATTTGTCTAGAAGCTTGTTCTATCATATCCATTAATTCTAATATTTCTTTTTGGGATAGATCTTCAAGAGCTTCTCTAATAAAACATGCCGAACCTTGAATTGCATTAAGAGGATTTTTTAAATCATGAGCAACAATCCCTAAAAAATCATTTTTTTCCTGATCTAATTCAATTAAATCTTGATTTTTTATTTTTATTTTTTCAGCCAATTCAGTTAACTGGTATTGCTGCTTATCACTCATTTTTACCAGTAATTTGGTTTGTTTCAATAATTTGGCATAATCTTTAACCAAAGGAATTTCTTTTCCCAACGAATTTATTATTATTTCTTCTAATACTCGTTCTTCATTATAAAATAATGAGGTATCTTTTTTAAAGGTATTTTTTTTCATAAATTTTGACAAATTATTTAAGAAAGTTATAAAAAAACATGAATATTATAGACAATTATCTAAAACTTACTCTGCTTTGAAAATCATTATAGTCAGTAAGACTTGGGAGTTTATTATATCATAACTCTTTTATAATTAGTAAATGTTAAGTTATGACTTTATTGGAAAACTTCTCAACATATTTTCTATATTGGTCAAATTAGGTAGCCATAATGTTTGGTTATCATACATAATATCAAAAACATAATTTTTATTATTAGGCTTAATATTAGAATCTATTAAACTATCTTCTTTAATTAATAAAGGTTTAGGTATATCTGTAGCTATAAATGCATAAAATGGCATCAAGTTACTAGCCTCCAAACCATATAAAATTATACTACGTTGTTTTTTATTATCCAAATTAACATTAATCGCTAAAATTTCCTCAATAGCTATTAATGGAACTTGTTGGTTACGCCATTCAAAAACTCCCAATAACCAGTTTGGTTGCTTATTAATTGTGGTTGGGGCTTGATAAGGAGAAACTTCAGCGACTATTGCACTTGGCAATAGTAATTGTTTATCACCTAATGGAATTAACAAACATCGTACAAAACTTTCATTTGGCATAGATAATCTCGGTTAATTATTAGTCTCTGCTAGTAAAGTATTAATATTATTTAGTAATTCTGTTTCATTAAATGGTTTGCCTAAATATCGATTAATCCCAATTTTTTCAGCTTTATCACGATGTTTAGCTCCAGTACGTGAAGTAATCATAATTATAGGTATATGTTTTAAATCATCATTATTGCGTACTTGAGTTGCTAATTCATAACCATCCATGCGTGGCATCTCAACATCTAGTAACATTAAATCAGGGATATGTTCTTGTAACTTAGCTATGGCATCAATCCCATCTTTAGCAGTAATAACATTCATACCTTGGCGTTTCAATAATCTAGCTGTCACTTTTCGTACTGTAATCGAATCATCAACTACCATAATAGTATTAGTAACTACTTTTTCTTCTTTCACTTCTGCAACTTGTGGAGCAATAAACTTAGCAGAATCAATACGGGTTAAAGATGGTACATCTAAGATAATAACTACCCTACCATCTCCAAGAATACTTGCTCCCGCTATCCAACGAATTGCTCCAATTTGAGGGCCAATCGATTTAACCACAATTTCCTTACTACCTTCAATTCCATCTACTAACAATGCTACTCGATGATCAGCAACATGGATTAATAACATCGGTATTAATGACATATCTAATGATGCTGTTTTACTAAATCCCAATAGTTCACCCAAATGAAAAATACTATAATCATTATCCATATATTTATAATGAGTTATCTTATCATTTTCATTAACAACTTTTTCACGTTGAATTCGCATTACAGCATCAAGATGATTAATCGGAATTGCCATAGTTTCTTCACCAACGTGGATTAGTAAAGCTTGATTAATAGTAAGGGATAATGGTAATCTAATTTCAAATGTAGTACCTTTACCAGCTTTAGAAAATATTCGTAAATTGCCACCTAATTGTTTAATTTCACTATTAGCCACATCCATTCCTACACCACGTCCAGACAATTGGGTTACCATTTTAGCAGTAGAAAAAGATGGCTCTAATACAAATTGCATTAGTTCATGATCACTAACCACTGTATCAGGTTGAATTAATCCTCGTTCTTCAGCCTTTTGTCGGATTGCGGCAAGATTTAAACCAGCACCATCATCACTAAGCTTAACTATTAATTCCGCTCCTTCTTTAGCAATACTAACTATAACTTTGGCAATACTAGATTTACCTGCTTGCTTACGAGTTTGAGCATCTTCAATTCCATGGCCTATTGCATTTCGCAACATATGTTCCAATGGAGCAACAATGCGATTCAGCACTGTTCTTTCAAACTCAATATTTTCTCCTTCAATACTAAAATCTGCTTGTTTTCGTAATTCTCTAGCAGTTAACCTAGCTATTCGTTGCAAACGGGGAGAAACTCTTGAAAAAGGTACCATACGTGTGCGCATGATATTTTCTTGTAATTCAGCTCCAATTCGACTTTGTTGAACCAATAAAGTGTCACTTTGTCGAGTTGTGGCTTTAAGAGAATCCTCAATACTTGTTAAGTCGCTAATACTCTCTAATAAACTTCGAGACAATTGTTGCATTACTGAAAAACGGTCTAATTCTAGTAGATCAAATTCAGTATTATTTTCCTCTAAGCCACCAAAGTGGGAAATAATTTGGGCTTCTGTTTCTATTTCTAAACGTCGTAATTGGTCACGTAAACGGACTACGGTTTGTTCCATTTCTCCTAAATTATTTTTAATTACATCTTGTTGTTGTTCCATGTGAGCTCGTGAGATAGATAACTCACCAGCCAAGTTAGTTAACTTATCAATTAATGTTGCTCGAACTCGAATCCTATCATCTACACTATCAATTAATTCAGCTTCTTTCTCATTAATTTGTTTATCAATTTTAGTAATTTCTTGCGGCTGAGATAAAGTTGTAGATGATTCTGTAGATTCGTCTGTATCTTCATCATCGCCTAAAGATGTCTCAATTTTTTTAATTAAATCTTCCGGCATTTCTAATGGTACATTGGAACGTACTGCCTCTAGCATAGCGGCTAGTTCATCTACACTATTTTGTACAATTTCTTGTAGTTTATTACTAGATTTGGCAGTACCTTCAACAATTTTAGTCAATATTGATTCCAAATGATGACTTAAATCACCCATTTGCACAATACCAACCATCCGAGCTCCACCTTTTAAGGTATGTAATTCTCGTTGTAATTCTTTCATTAGCTGCATATTATTAGGTGATGCAGTCCACCGTTCTAATAGAGATTGAGTATTTTCTAAAATTTCTTCAGCTTCATCCAAAAAGATTGCTAAAAATTCATCGGTAGTATCTGGTAGAAAACTATCTGAAGAGTCATCCTCAGATTTATTAAGCAAGCTTGCAGAATTATGTTCTATTTTATTTAATAAAGTCAGTAAGGTTTCTTTATTTGGCTGGGAGTCATTATTTAATAAATCATCGATTAATCCGATAGCTTCTGTAAATAAAGTTATAATTTCTACTGACAGTTCAATTTGCTGTTCAAACAAGCTAGTAGCATAATTTTCTAGTGGAGATGCCAATTTTGAAATAGCCAAAAAATCTACAGTACGAGAACTTCCATTTAAAGTATGAAAAGAACGTACTACCTCTTGAATCATATAATCTTTATCGTTAAAATTATTAAAATGTTTTTTTAATTCAACTAGGTGTTCGTTTGCCTCAATTTTAAATATTTCTAATAATCTAGGGTCAATTTCTTCTTCATATATGCTATCTTCGTCGTCTGTTGAGGTTAGTTCTTCAGAGACTAATTCTGTATTTATTTCAAAACTATCATCTTCGGGAAAATCACTATCGTCTAATTCTAAATTAGATATATCATCAAAATTTAACTCGCTATCATCAAATTCAGGAAAATCATCTGTAAGCTCTAATTGTTCTAAATCATTTGCAAACTCAAAGGTATCTGGCAATTCATCTTCATTAATTATAAGTTGTTCTACTTTTAATTCAATAACTTCTTCTGTATTAGCAGGAGTTTCTAAATCATTTTTAAATTCTTTTGACTCAGTAACTGTGGTTGGTTCTTCAGAATTATCTTCAAATTCTCCTAAACTTTGTCCTTTGGTTTTAACAAAATATTCTGTTTGTGAAATTAGTAATAATGTTTCATATTGTGTTGCATGACTATGTTTAAACTGCTCTATCATAGTTGGCAATATTTTTTCAATTTTATTAATTAACATCAATACATTGTCATTTCTGAATAAATTACCACTAATAATTTGGTTCAGCATCTCTTCAAAATGCCAACCAAGCTCACCAATAGCAGTTGCACCCACCATACGTCCACTACCCTTCAAGGTATGAAAATTACGTCGTAAGGTGGCTAAAGCCTCAGAATCATCAGGATTATTTTGCCAAGAGTTAAAACTTTCAACTATTTCTTCTAAAACTTCTTTAACTTCTTCTATAAAAATTTCGATAATTTCTTCATCTATTTCAGAAATAGAAGTTTGCTCAGGAATTTTGATTAATTGCATAATTATATAGTTAATTAGTTGTAATAAACATTTTAAAACAATTTATCTAAAAAATCATGTTTTAATTTATTTTTAATATTAATCTTCATGTTATAAGTTTGTAACTTTCAAAACTATTTAATAACTTAAGATAATGACGATCAAAGAAAAATATCGTATAATGAGTTATTTATACAAGACTAATCAGCTAGAATTTAATTTTAATGATAGTTAATTATATAACGTTTATAGTAATTTTTAATTTTATAATACTTAATTCTTGGTTAAATTAAAAATATCATTTGCTTGTGGTTATTTATAGTCAACCAAAATATGGAGCGTATAATTTGATGATAAGGCTAATTTGAATATATAGCATTTCCCAATTTAATAAATTACAGCAATAATAAGTAATTGATTTTGAATTTAATTAAGAATTGCTATACAAACTAACTTTATGTTTTTAATTAATCATATTGTTTAAAAACAGTAGTATTACCATCTTTATCAAATGTTAATACTGAAAAAGGGTCTTTTCTATTTCCCATTTCCATTCCTGGAGTTCCAACTGGCATTTCTGGAACAGTCAAACCAATTATATTTGGCTTTTGAGACAACAATTGTTTAATATCAGCAGCAGGAACATGACCTTCAATAACATAATCATCAATTATGGCTGTATGACAAGATGCTAATTTATCAGGAATTCCATATTTTTGTTTCAATTTATTCATATTATTAGTTTTAATATCAATAACATTAAACTGATGTTCTTGTAGATGTTTTATCCAACCAGAGCAACAACCACAACTTGGACTCCGATAAACAGTAATATCTTGAAGCTCAGAACTATATCCATAAGTAGATATTATTAATAGCAACAGACTGATTAAAATTTTAGAAAAATTATTTTGCATATTCATAGTTAATACAAATTAATATAAAGAAATTTTAGTTAGTAAAATACTAATTTAAAAAATTATCTCACTTACAATGGTATCTTGCAAGGACAGTATTAATAATTTTTGCTAAAATAGCATTTATTTTGAGAAGTAATCGTTCGATTTAATGTATTATACCCAAATTTAAGCTGCAATACTTGAATATTTTGATGGTCCTAAACAAAGTAGTGATTGGGTGGTTAAAATGTAGGTCGGGTTAGTGTAACGTAACCCCATAGGCATCAACTTAAGCCTTACAGTTGGCCATTAGGTCAACTGTATTGAGTTTTTTCCTACGTTTATTGAGCGAACAACCATAACCGAA
>JASFYV010000133.1:0-4097 GCA_045046925.1 Candidatus Marithrix sp.
GCTCCACCCAAAGCTACTCGAAAACCAGTCATGACTTCATCAAAGATTAACACTGTACCATATTCATCACAAATTTCTCGCAGTCCTTGCAAAAATCCTGGAACTGGCGGCACGCAATTCATATTACCAGCAATTGGCTCAACAATTATAGCTGCTATTTGTGAACCAATTTCTGTAAATACAGTTTTAACCTGTTCTATATCGTTGTAATTTAAACTTAAAGTATGTTCAGCTAAAGATGCTGGAACACCTGGACTATTAGGTAAACCAAGAGTTAAAACTCCAGAACCAGCTTTAACTAATAAGGAATCAGCATGGCCATGATAGCAGCCAGTGAATTTAACAATTTTATCTCGGCCAGTATATCCTCGAGCTAAACGGATGGCACTCATCGTAGCTTCAGTACCAGAACTTACCATTCGCACCAATTCTATGGATGGAACTAATTCACATACCTTTTTAGCAAGTTGAGTTTCAATTAAAGTTGGAGCTCCAAAACTTAAACCATTTGCTGCTGCTTGTTGGACTGCGGAAATTACTCTTGGATTAGCATGACCAGCAACCATTGGCCCCCAAGAACCAACATAATCAATATATTTTTTATTATCAGTATCATAAATATAAGCAGCTTCTGCTCGCTGTACGAATATTGGGTCTCCACCTACGGCTTTGAAAGCTCGAACTGGAGAATTAACCCCACCAGGAATATATTTTTGTGCAGTAGTAAAATTAGTTGTCATTATATGAAAGTTAAAAAATTTAATGGTTAATAGTCAATGAATACTTTAGGTTTTAATTAAGCATTAAGAATTCATAATTAAGAATTGCCTTTAAACAGTTGAGCATATTTTTGAGTAGCGGTAGTGATGTTTTCTTGTCCAAATATTCCATTTATTACTGCTAAACAATCTGCTCCAGCGTTGATTAAGCTACTACCATTAGTTGGAGTAATTCCACCAATCGCAACTATTGGACAATTGAAAGTTTTTCGAGCTTGTCGTAATATATCTATTTCGCATGGAGTAGCTTGTGGTTTGGTTGATGAATTGAAAAAACTGCCAAACGCTATATAAGTTGCTCCATCAGCAATTGCTTGTTCAGCTAAAAAAATTTGATTATAACAAGATATTCCAATAATTGCTTTGTTTCCTAATATATTGCGAGCTTTAGATAATTTTAAATCATTTTTACCAAGATGGACTCCATCCGCTTTAATTTGTTTAGCAAGTTGAATATCATCATTGATAATTAATGGAATTTGGTATTGTTGGCATAATTTATTTAAAATAACAGCTTGTTCAATATATTGGATTTGTTTCTTATTTCTATATTGGATTATTTTAGCACCACCAATAATTGCTTGTTTTACTGATTGAATTAATATTGAATCTGAAATAAGATTGCTGTCAGTTATAGCGTAAAGTCCTTGCATATTAAAAGGTATTTTATAAGATCACAATTGCTTAATTAATGTTATATAACTGTTTATCATCTAATAATATATCTGGAACTAAGCCTTCACCATTACAAAATGTATCATCAGGATAAAAAAGTTTTAGATTAGTTAGTTTTAAAGTAGAACCATCTGAAAGTTTTATGTAAGTTTGTGATACACATTTACCATAAGTTTTCTGCCCAATTAATATAGCACGTTGATAATATTGCAATGCTTTAGCGAATATTTCTGCCGAACTAGCAGTTCTTGGTCCAATTAATAAAGTAATTTTATTAAAAATAAGTTGATTCGGAATTGAGTAATATTTCCTAGTTTGATTATTATTGTTAATTGTTGTAATTAGTAATTTTTCTGGAGATAGAAACAAAGATAAACAATCCAATGTTTCATAGAGATCGCCGCCACTTGTCTCTCTTAAGTCTATTATAAGATCGTTAGTTAAATTTTTATTAAACAGTATTTTTTTCAATTCATTAGTAGTTTTTCTTGCTGTAAATTTGTTAATTCTAATGTAAGCAGGTTGAGCTTTAATGACTTGGACTGATGGCAAAATATATGGCTGACGCATTACAGTATTAATATGAGGTATATTGTCTGATAAACTTTCCACTACAATTTTATCATTTTCTTTAAAGAGATTTATTATATTGGGAATAGTCATTGTTTTTACAGCAATTTTATTTACTGATAACAATAACATTGGTTTGTCAATTCCAGCTTTAAATGCAGGTCCTTGATAAAAAGGTATTATTAATACCCCTTGATCGCTAGGTACTATTTTAGCACCAATACCAATATTATTATTTTGTAACTGCTCATATTCAGTTGCAGTTAAATATTTTGAGTATGGATCAATTGTTTGTAAGTATTTATTTACTGCATTGGGAATAATAGTAGAAAAATCTGGTTGGGCAGGTTTATAGATATGTTGATTACTGATGACTTCTGCTATTTCTTCTAATAAATCGTTAGCAGTAATAATTGGGCAGCTAATAAGCAAAATTACTAATATTATTGATCGCATTTTATTTGTAATATCTCCTCAATTATTGGAATAATTCCACTTTTAGCTAAAAATATATCTGTTTTAGGTAATGTGATAATTTTATTAGGTTGATATTTACCTTGCCAAGCTTGAAAATTTATTTCTGAATAACAGTATTTACGTTTGGGTACACAAAACCAATCAGTATTTGATATTCCTTGCTTAGTTGGATTATGTTTAATTCCATATCTTTGTTTTAATTGGACTTCGACTATATCTTTAGTTATTTTCTTAAGGATACCCTTATATAGTTGTATCCATTGACCATATTTTTCACATTTGATTTTTTCAATTGCATAAATTTCTTCACTTATTTGTAGTTTAGGCAGTTTAAATTTTTCCAATATAGTAAGGTATGTAATGGTATTTAAGTTATCGGTTACTTCTAAATTGTGCTGATATTGAAAATCACTAATAGATTTAGTTAAATTAGAGTTAGTAAATCCTAATTCTTGCAATATTTTTTCGGTATTTTGCAATAAAAATTGTTTACTTTCATTACATGTAATTTCAACAGTTGGTCTTGTAGTAGAAGGGGTAGCTAGGCTACTTTCTGTAGTATTACCAGTACAAGAAATTGTAAAAATTAAAAATATTGCAAGTAGGTTTCGAGTCATACTTTATCAATTATTGTGAAGCTTCAAGTAATAAACTAAGTTCTTTATCTAATTTATCTCTTTCTACTTGAATTGATTTTATTACATTCTTGTTATTTTTTGCATTAATCTTCTTCTGCAATTTTTTATTACGATTTTTCAACTTTTTTAATTGTCGTAATTTTTTAGCTTTATCTTTTTTATTAGATTTTAAAGTTACTTTATCACTCTTAAGCTTTTTTTCAAGTACTTTAATACTATTATCAATTTCACTTAATTTCTGTTTTTCAACTTTGGTCTGTTGAGATATAGTTAGTTTTTCAGATTCAAGTTGTTTAGTATCTTTTGTTAAATTTTGTTTCTTAGCTTGAGCCTCATCTAGAATTTCTTGCCTCTTTTGTAAACGTTCATCATAAGAACCATTAACAATGTTGGTAGTTGTTGATAATAATCCTCCACCTTGTTTAGGGTCTTCCACAATAGTACAACTGGATAACAATATGATAAAAACTAATATAAATCGCATAGCTATAACCTTTTTTCTTTAAATATGATTGTTTATTAATAACGACATATTATCAAGCTATAACTTAAGTAGCAAGTTTTAAGGAAATATTAAATATTTAGGATTGGATAACATTTATAAAAATGCTATTTAGGACTAAAAGCTTTATGAACTGGTCAAGATTTAAGTTAGAACTATGAATATTAACTTGACTGTAATTTGAATGGATTATTTTTAAAGATATAATTGTTTTACTCTAAACATTCAGGAAAGTTATATGATACAAGTTTAACTAAATATAATGTAGTGAAAGGATATAAATGTTTTTTTAAATACTAGAAACCCAAAAGCGGAAGGTACGAAAGGCAGGAATATTTATGAAAGGGCAATACCCCTTTTTATAGAATAAGTACAATTCTTAAAAAAACAAGTTTATTTTTTAATTTTTTTTTATATCCTTGTTATTATAAGATATATTAGTTAAATTTTGGTTTT
>JASFYV010000134.1:0-24239 GCA_045046925.1 Candidatus Marithrix sp.
ATAAAGTACATAAGTTATATTTTTTAGTCGAATTTGTTTAATTATAGTTTATTTTAAAATTTTTATTTTGTTAGAATAATTATGTCTTTCTACTTATAAATACGTTAGCAATAACCGATGTAATAAATGTTAAAATTGTTTACCTACAAAGCTTCGCTTTGAACTCCTTATTTTAATGAACACACGTTATTTAGGAAAGATGTCTAGAATAATAAATAATTGCTTTTGAATTTAATTAAGCATTAAGAATTACCACAAATAACCTACATTTGAATTTTAAAATATGTTATCCTGAACTTAACCAAAATCCATCAAAATTAGCCTATGAAACTAAATGCCAATATTCCTAGAGGCCCAATTGCAGACAAATGGACCAAACATAAATTTAATTTAAAATTAATCAATCCAGCTAATAAAAGAAAATACGACATTATAGTTATTGGAACTGGATTAGCCGGTTCGTCAGCAGCAGCAACCTTAGCCGAGTTAGGTTATAATATTAAATCATTTTGTTTCCAAGATAGTCCCAGACGAGCCCATAGTGTCGCAGCTCAAGGTGGAATCAATGCTGCAAAAAACTATCAAGATGATGGTGATAGTGTTTACCGTTTATTTTACGACACTATTAAAGGAGGTGATTTCCGAGCTAGAGAATCAGGAGTTTACCGATTAGCAGAAGTTAGTGGCAGTATTATTGACCAATGTGTAGCTCAAGGAGTTCCATTTGCTAGAGAATATGGTGGTTTATTAAGCAATCGTTCTTTTGGTGGAGCTCAAGTATCACGAACATTTTATGCCAAAGGTCAGACTGGTCAGCAATTACTTATTGGAGCATACAGTGCTTTAAGCCGCCAAATCTGGAATGGCAAAATTAAAATGTATCCACGTACCGAAATGCTAGAATTAGTGGTAATTGATGGCAAAGCTCGTGGAATTGTAGTAAGGGACTTAGTTACAGGTAAAATAGAATCTCATTCAGCTCATGCAGTGATACTAGCTACAGGTGGTTATGGTAACGTGTTTTTTTTATCAACCAATAATATGACTGGCAACGTCACTGCATCTTGGCAAGCTCATAAAAAAGGAGCTTTGTTTGCAAATCCAAGCTTTGTCCAAACTCACCCAACTTGTTTACCATTATATGAAAAACATCAATCAAAATTAACCTTGATGTCAGAATCATTACGCAATGATGGCCGAGTTTGGGTTCCTAAAGATTCTACTGATAAAAGATATCCCAATGATATTCCAGAATCAGAACGGAATTATTTTTTAGAGGAAAGATATCCATCCTTTGGTAATTTAGTTCCAAGAGATGTGGCTTCACGTAGTATTAAACAAATTTGTGATGCTGGTAAAGGTATTGGTAAAACTGGTCTAGCAGTGTATTTAGATTTTAAAGATGCAATTCAAAGACAAGGTAAAAAACAGATTGAAGACAAATATGGTAATATTTTCCATATGTATGAAAAAATAACCAATGAAAATGCTTATGAAAGGCCAATGCAAATTTATCCAGCAGTACATTATACTATGGGCGGTTTATGGGTTGACTATAACTTAATGACTAGCATTCCAGGTTTGTTTGCTTTAGGAGAAGCTAACTTTTCTGATCATGGAGCTAATCGTTTGGGAGCTAGTGGTTTAATGCAAGCATTGGCTGATGGTTATTTTGTAATTTCTCATACTATAGCTGATTATTTAGTAAGTTCTGAAAAAATATCTACTGAGCATTCTGCTTTTAAACAAGCTGAACAGTCAGCTAAAGATAGAATTAATAAAATATTATCTCTTAAAGGTAATAAAACTGTAGATGAGTTTCATAAAGAATTGGGGTTAATTATGTGGGATAATTGTGGTATGTCACGTAATGAAGCTGGATTAAAATTAGCTCAGGATAAAATTAAAAAATTAGAAGCTGATTTTTGGCAAAACCTTAAAATGGTTGGAACTAATGAAGAATTAAACCAAACTTTAGAAAAAGCCATACGAGTTGCTGATTTTTTAGAAATGAGTCAGTTGATGGTTACAGATGCTTTACACCGTAATGAATCTTGTGGCAGCCATTTTCGTGAGGAATATCAAACCAAAGACAGTGAAGCTAAACGTGATGATGAAAATTTCACCTATGTTGCTGCTTGGGAATATCAAGGTAAAGATCAGCTTGCAATATTACATAAAGAAATACTAGAATTTGAAGAAGTGGAATTAACTAATAGATCTTATAAATAACTGAAGTTACGCAGACTGTATAGATTTCACGTTTGTATAATAATCAGTCCAATGCCATTGAGGGCAGACACACAGGTCTGCCCCTACAAAATATAATATATTTCAATATTGTAGGGGCGAACCTATGTGTTCGCCCTGCTGCAATTCGTTCTGCATTTGTTTAGTTTAAATAACTATACTTCATACAACCAAACTTTTAGTATAAATTTAGATTTAAGTAGAAAAACTTGAACTATAAAAACTAGACCACACGAAGTATAAATAAAAGAGACAATTATTAAATTAAGGCAATAAATTTATGAAAAATGGACTAGCTGGCATAATGAAACAGGCTCAAAAAATGAAGTCTGATTTCGAAGATGCTCAAAAAGAATTAGCTAATATGGAAGTTATTGGTGAATCTGGTGGTGGCATGGTTAAAATTGTTATGACTGGAAGACATGATATTAAAAAAGTTGAGATTGATCCTGAGTTAATGAATGAAGATAAGGAGATGTTAGAAGATTTGATGGCTGCTGCTGTTAATGATGCAGTCAGAAAAGTAGAAAAAACTAGCCAAGAAAAACTTTCCGGGCTGGCTGGTGGTATGAGTTTACCAGAAGGAATGAAATTCCCATTTTAATGGCAGATTACACTGTTCAATTAAATGGGTGGTTTGAAACTCCATTAGGAAGGCTTTTACTATGTAAAGAATCTGAGATGTTACAACAGATTTTACCACATTTATTCGGCTATCATTTATTACAAATTAGTAATGTTGGGCATAGTAATTTATTGAACAGTAGTTTAATTAAACATCGTTGTATTCTAAGTAGAGCAGCTAATACTATCAACAAACCATATACCAGTATTTATGGTTACGCTGATACGTTGCCAATTGCTCATGATAGTGTTGACGTTGTAGTATTGCCACATGTATTAGAATTTGAAGCTAATCCTCATGAAATACTCCGAGAGATAGAACGAATTTTAATTCATGAAGGTCATTTAGTAGTCATTGGTTTTAATCCCATTAGTTTATGGGGACTGTGGCGTGTACGACGTACCATTCCTTGGACTGGAAAATTTTTATCATTATTACGACTTAAAGATTGGTTAGCCTTATTAAATTTTGATATTATAGAACAACATACTTTCTTTTTCGCTTTCCCATTTCATAATGCTCATTTAAGTAAATATGCTACTTTTATAGAAAAAATTAGCTCACGTTGGACTAAAAATTTAGGAGCAGTTTACATTCTAGTTGCTAAAAAAAGAGTGGCAACTTTAACCCCTATTCGACCTACATGGTTAACTCAACCAACTATAGTAACAGAAGCCATTGGAACCTCATTTAAACAAAAGTGAATATAGTAGAAGCTTTTACTGATGGTGCTTGTCGTGGTAATCCTGGCCCAGGTGGATGGGGAGTATTATTACGCCAGCATAGCAAAGAAACTGAATTATATGGCGGCGAATTGGATACGACTAACAATCGTATGGAATTATTAGCTGCTATTATGGCATTAGAAAGTCTTCCTTTAGCAAGTCATGTACATTTAACCACCGATTCTAAATATGTACAACAAGGCATTACTGAATGGATAATTAATTGGATACGACGTGGTTGGAAAACTGCTAATAAAGAACCAGTTAAAAATGCTGATTTATGGAAGCGTTTACATACTGTAGCACAACAACATAAAGTTGAGTGGCTATGGATTAAAGGTCACAGTGGCCATCGAGAAAATGAAATAGCTGATGACTTAGCTAACAAAGGAATTGATTCGATTGAAGTTACTAATGAAATAGCTGATGATTCTGCTAAATATAATGTCCAGGATAATTCTAATATGCGTCAAATTGTACTAGATACAGAAACTACTGGTATCAATCCAAAATCTGGTAATCGAATTATTGAAATTGGTTGTGTAGAAATAATAAACCGTTGCACTACTAATAACCATTATCATCAATATATAAAACCTAACCGTAAGATTGATGATGGAGCTCTTAAAGTACATGGAATTACCAATGAATTTCTCAAGGATATGCCTAGTTTTTTTGAAATAGTTGAGGAATTCATGAAATTTATTAACGGTGCTGAATTAATCATTCACAATGCTAGTTTTGATGTTGGTTTTATCAACCATGAATTAAAATTACTGAAACAAAATTGGAAACCAGTAGAACAATATTGTCAAATATTAGATACTTTAGCATTGGCTAGAAAACAAAATCCAGGCCAGAAAAATAACTTAGACGCACTGTGTAAGCGTTATGGAATTGATAACTCTAATCGGCAATTACATGGTGCATTATTAGATGCAGAAATCCTAGCCGAAGTATATTTGATCATGACTGGCGGACAAGTCAGTCTACTCGGAACTGCTGAAAAAAAAACACCAGTAAATAGCATACAACGTATATCTAAAGACAGAGAATCTCTAGCTGTTATCCAACCTAGCCCAGAAGAATTAAAAGCTCACGCTAAATACCTAGAAACACTAGATAAAACCAGTAGTGGAAAATGTATCTGGAAAGAATAATACTAGATAACTATATGAATTAACTATTGATTTTTGAATTTAATTAAGAATTGCTTTTATAGATAGGAGACTTAAATTGCCAACACCAAAAAATCCATTTAACTTAGCTGATAATACTGCTTATCAAGAATGGCGAACCAATAAATTAGAAAACTACCCAAGCAAGCTATCAGAATTAATAGTAGAAGTAAACGACCCACACCAACTAACTACCGCAGAACATACCGAAATTTTAAATCGTTGTAAAATTGCTAATATGGTAATTTACGTCAGCAAATTAACTGATGAAGATAAAACTATTTCTCATGATTTAGGCAAACAATTTGGAGTAATTGAATTAGACAATAACATGGGAGCTGATGATGACGGTATTACCTCATTAACGGTTGCTGACACTGGTGATAAACAAGATTATATCCCCTATACTAATCGTCCCATTCATTGGCATACTGACGGTTACTATAATACTACGGATAAACAAATCCGAGCTTTGTTATTACATTGTGTTTGTAAAGCTGCTAAAGGTGGAGAAAATGCCCTGTTAGATCATGAAATTGCTTATATTTTATTACGAGATGAAAATCCGGAATATATTCTTGCACTCATGCAGCCAAATGTTATGTGTATTCCTCCTAATGTGGTTGCAGGAGAAGAACTACGCCCTATGAGTTGTGGGCCGGTTTTTTCTACTGATTCTGCTGGTAATTTACATATGCGTTATACTAAACGTACTCGTTCTATCATATGGAAAGATAATGATATTACCAAATTGGCAGTAAAATTTTTAGAAAGTATATTAGATAACGATTCTAAATATATCTTTCGGGCTACTTTACAAGCTGGCCAAGGACTTTTAAGTAATAATACTCTACATGACCGCTCTGGATTTGATGACTCACGTGAGCAGAAGCGTTTATTGTATAGAGCCCGTTATTACCAACGCATTGCTGGGACTTGATTTATTTATGGTACTGTCAGATTATGTTACTACTTTTGGCCAAGATTTATTGAAACGTTATGGTGAACGTGTTCATAAAATAACTATTAATGCTGGTTTCACCTGTCCAAATCGAGATGGAGCTAAAGGCAAAGGAGGTTGTACTTTTTGTAATAATGTTTCTTTTAGCCCTAATGCTCATCAACCTGCCCCAATAACTGATCAATTAGAAACTGGCCGCCAAGTTATTGCTAAACGCACTAAAGCTAAAAAATTTCTGGCCTATTTTCAAGCATATACCAATACTTATGCTGATATTCAATATTTGATTGATATTTATGAACAGGCTCTTTCTGAACCAGATATTGTTGGTTTATCCATTGGTACTCGTCCAGATTGTGTTCCTGATAAAGTATTAGATTTATTGGCTAGTTATAAAGAACGTGGCTATGAAATTTGGTTAGAGCTAGGTTTACAATCAGCATTTGATACTACTTTAGATCGGATAAATAGAGGCCATGGTTTTGCTGAATACCAACAAGCAATCCGGGCTGCAAAATTGCGAGATATTCCAGTTTGTACTCATATAATTATTGGTTTACCTGGCGAAGAACGCCAACATAACTTAACTTCATTAGAACGAGTCTTGGAATTAGGAGTAGATGGTTTAAAATTACATCCTTTACATGTAGTAAAACACACTGTTTTAGCCAAGCAATGGCGACAAGGGGAATATCAACCTTTAGATAAACTTGATTATATTGCTACTGCTGTTGATATGATTGAAAGAACTCCGGCTGATATCGTATATCATCGGGTTACTGCTACTGCCTCTACTGAAGTTTTATTAACTCCAATGTGGTGTAATGAAAAATGGTCTGTGTTAAATGGAA
Organism: Candidatus Marithrix sp.; assembly: GCA_045046925.1. Taxonomy (GTDB): domain Bacteria; phylum Pseudomonadota; class Gammaproteobacteria; order Beggiatoales; family Beggiatoaceae; genus DRQV01. The sequence goes on from JASFYV010000134.1 coordinate 6,591, forward strand.
TTACTACAGAATTACATCGGCGTAACAGTAAACAAGGTATTAAAGCATAATAGTAGGGGGCAACCACAAGAGATTGCTCCCTACGAACAATTATGTAATTGCCCGTTTTAAATAGATTATCCATAAGAGAGATATAATGCTAATTTTTGAACAAAGTAGTTCTGGTAGAACGACTACTTCACAATATCCAAGCAACCAAAAAACTAATATTCTAGCTAAATTTCTGCGAAAAAAACCTCCAGTACTTCCTCAAGTGTCAGAGATGCAAGTGGTACGACATTATACTCGTCTATCCCAAAAAAATTTCTCGATTGACACTCATTTTTATCCGCTTGGTTCATGCACGATGAAATATAATCCTCGAGTGTGCAATACTTTAGCAATGTTACCTGAATTTTTATCACAGCATCCAGCCAGCCCAGACATGCAAGGAACTTTAGCCTGTTTGTACGATTTGCAAGAAATTTTAAAAGAAGTTACTGGTATGCAAGCTATATCTTTAACCCCAGCAGCTGGAGCTCAAGGGGAATTTGCTGGAGTAGCTATGTTACGAGCCTATCATGATGCTAATAATGATAAGCAACGCACTGAAATTTTAGTACCAGATGCAGCCCATGGAACTAACCCAGCTTCGGCTGTGATGTGTGGTTTTAAAGTACGAGAACTACCAACTAATAGTGAAGGTGATGTTGATATTGTTGTATTACGCACTATGATTGGGCCTCAAACTGCTGGGATTATGTTGACTAACCCTTCAACTTTAGGGGTATTTGAACGGCAAATCAGTGAAATTGCTCAATGTGTTCATGAAGTTGGTGGTTTGTTATATTATGATGGTGCTAATCTTAATGCAATTTTAGGTAAGGTTCGACCTGGAGATATGGGATTTGATGTAATTCATATTAATTTGCACAAAACTTTTTCTACTCCACATGGTGGTGGTGGGCCTGGAGCTGGGCCAGTTGGAGTCAATGCTAGGCTGTTACCTTTTTTACCAATACCGATAGTTGGTTATAAAAATGATAACTATTGTTGGTTGACAGAAGCTGATTATCCACAGACTATTGGCCGGTTATCAGCTAATTTTGGGAACGTTGGAGTTTTATTACGGGCTTATATTTATGCTCGTTTACTTGGTCGAGAAGGACTAACTAGAGTCGCAGATTTTTCTACTTTGAATGCTAATTATTTGCAAACTAAACTAGCTAAATTTGACTTAGCATTTCCTAATCGTCGTGCCAGTCATGAATTTATTATAACTCTTAAACGTCAAGCTAAACAGCAAGGAGTTTCTGCAATGGATTTTGCTAAACGTCTGCTTGATAAAGGTTTTCATGCCCCAACCACTTATTTTCCCTTGTTAGTAGCCGAATGTTTATTAATCGAACCTACTGAAACTGAGGATAAGCAGACTTTGGATGATTTTATTGCGGCTATGAATGAAATACAATTAGAAGCTGAAGATAATCCAGAAATTTTAAAACAAGCTCCTTATAATTTACCTGTACGACGTTTAAATGAAGTTAAAGCAGCTAAAGATTTGGATATTATTTGGCAATGAAATATCAATATACTGGAATAACCCGTATTATAAAAGCAGTTGGTTATTCATTGGAAGGTCTTAAAGCCACTTGGATTAATGAGGCAGCTTTTCGCCAGGAAATATTAGTTTGTATTGTGATGATTCCACTGGGGATTTATTTAGGAGATACTGGAATCGAGCAAGCTTTATTGGTATCTAGCTTATTATTGGTATTAATGATGGAATTATTGAACTCCGCTATCGAAGCAGTGGCCGATTGTATAAGTGAGGAATGGGATCCATTAATTAAACGAGCAAAAGACATTGGAGCAGCTACAGTTTTAATGGCTATATGTTACTCAACTGTGGTATGGGGATTGGTATTAAAAACCAAATTCTATATATAAAATATAACTTGTTGATTGGATGCTCAAATCCAACAAATAATTGATTAATTTTAACATCTATTCATAAATCTAAAGAGAGGCTAATTTGGCAAGAATTTTCATGGCTACTTTTATTGCTAGTGTTACTGTAGGTGGTGTCTTGCTTTGGATTGAATATAATTATTTTATCCCACTTTATACTTTAACAACTCAAGCAGCAATCTCATCGTCATTAAGAAATAATAATCTTAAATCGGAAAAATTTTTTCGAGATGATCTGAAAAATGGAAAAGTCGGACCAGAAATGGCAGTTATTCCAGCTGGCCACTTTCAAATGGGAGATAATATTGGAGCTAGATGGGAACAGCCAGTACATATGGTATCTATCAACAGTTTTGCAATTGGGCGTTATGAGATAACTTTTGCAGAATACGAACAATTTGCTTTAGCGACTGGACGTAAACTACCAGCAGATGAAGCTTGGGGACGTGGCAAACGACCGATTATCAACGTCACCTGGCAAAATGCTGTCACATATGCCAATTGGCTTAGTGAACAAACTGGGCAAAAATATCGGCTTCCAACTGAGGCAGAATGGGAATATATAGCTCGTGCAACGACCACTAATCAATATTGGTGGGGAGATAAAATTGGCCATAATCAAGGTAATTGTGATGGTTGTGGTAGTAAATGGGATAATAAAAAAACCGCTATAATTGGTTCATTTGCAGCTAATTATTTTGGTTTATATGACACTGTGGGCAATGTATATGAATGGACTTGTTCAGAATATGAAGAAATTTATAATGGTAAAGAGCAACATTGTTTAAAATCTAATAAAAATGATAGTTTAATGGTTATCCGAGGTGGGTCTTGGTACAGTTTGCCTAACTACACAAGATCATCATCTCGATTCAAAAGTAAAAATAGTGATTTCACAATTGGCTTTAGAATTGCTAGAGAATATAATAAACCACCTGATAATAGGCCAAATATTCAGGTATATCCGATTAAACCAAGATTATATAACTATAGTAGAAAGTTTCAAAATGAACACTGACTTTTATGTACTGTTAATATTTGATAACCGCTATCTATTTATTTCTCAAGACGAAGTACAATCAGTAGAAATTGTTGCCGATCTTCAACCTAATCAAGATAATAAAAATGAGATTGGTAAATTTGTTGGACATGGATTAGAAGCACCAATCTATTGTTTAGATAGTGATTTATCTATAATGAAAAAAATGCCTAGTAATCGTGAATATTTTGTTTTGCTTAAAACTGAGAAAGATCAACATCTAATGGGAATTGTTTGTGATGAAGTAGAAAATATTAATATGAAACAAGAACATCTATATCCACAAACCATTCCAACAATTATGCAAACGAAAAATTCACCAATTAGAGAATTATTATTTTATCAAGATAATATGAGTTGTATTTGTGATGGTATTGCTTTAGTAAAATATATAAATGCTCAAAAATAACTATTCTAACCTGAGTTCGATATAAAAATATAATTATAGTTTATTCAATACAAATATTGTTCCTAAATTTTATTTAGGAACACAATGTTTTAGAAGCTCTGCTTTAGATTTAGACCAAGCAGAGCTTGGTAATCAGTACATTCCCAAATAAAATTTAGTAACGGGATTAAAATAATTGCATTTTTACGTCGAACTTAGGTTATTCCATCCCTTCAGTTTGTAAAATTACAACATAGTAGAATGACTATTGAATTTCTGTTAAACTGAATATTATTCAACTTTAATTACCAAAAAGGAGTAGTTTAATGAAGAAATTTTTTACAAAAGCTATAAATAAATCTAAAAATGCTACATCTTCACAAGATATTCCTGACTCTCAAAATACTACTACATTGTTTACATCACCTAAGCAAGAACCTGTCCCCAAAAAGGTTAAAAAATCAGTAACTAAACCTGTTAAAGTTGCAGAGCCTATCCCTCCAGTAACTACTTCTGAAACTAAATCTCCAACCAAAGTCGAATCAGATAAGCAATCATCTAATCAGAAAGAACCAGCAAAAAGCCATTTTTCGACCCCATATTTTCCAGATTGGGAAGGAGACTTTTCTGAATATATAGATGGAGTTCCCAATGTTTCTGGTTCCGAAAAAATTATGCAAGCTGCTTTAAAAAATGCTAGTTCACAACCAGTATTTTTGCCAGACAGTGGAATAGATTTTGGTAACATTCGTAGTGCTTGTGCTATTGCATTACATATGCATCAACCATTGATTCCAGCTGGTGGTGGGGACTTAGAAAAAGCTGAAATCATTAGTAATCTAAAGTATATGTGGGATAATCAATATATTGGTGATAACCATAATGCTCCAGCATTCCATTGGTGTTATAAACGGATTGGTGAGTTTATTCCACAGCTTATCAATGAAGGCAAACAACCAAGAGTTATGCTTGAATATTCAGGAACATTGCTACATGGATTACGCCAAATGGGCTTGGATGATGTGCTTGATAGTTTAAAAACTATTACCTTAGATCATAATTATCGACGAGCAGTAGAATGGTTAGGCTGTCCGTGGGGACATGCAGTAGCTCCATCCACTCCAATCCAAGATTATCGGCTACATGTATTAGCTTGGCAACATCATTTTGCAGCAATTTTTGGTTTGGAAGCCTTAAGTCGAGTACGAGGGTTTTCACCATCTGAAATGGCTTTACCTAATCATCCTGATATAGCCTATGAATTTGTAAAAACTTTAAAAGATTGCGGTTATCAATGGGTTTTAGTACAAGAACATACAGTAGAAAATCCAGCCAATGGACATAGCCCAGAAAATCCTCATATTCCACATTTACTCACTTGTACTAATTCTCGTGGTGAAACTTGTAGTATTATTGCAATTATTAAAACTCAAGGTAGTGATACCAAATTAGTGGCTCAAATGCAACCTTATTATGAAGCCAAAAATCAGCAGCGTTGTAATTTAGCAGGCAAATCAATTCCTCCATTGATAACTCAAATTGCCGATGGTGAAAATGGTGGAGTAATGATGAATGAATTTCCTAATAAATTTTTTGAAACTACTAATGATGGTTCTGGTTCAGATACACCGTTAATGAATGCTACAGAATATCTGGAACATTTATTTGCAATGGGAATTAAAGAAGAAGATTTTCCAGTAATTCAACCATCTATGCAAAAACATATCTGGGATCGATTTCAACCAGGAAGTGGTCCAGAAAAAATGGAACAAATTATTGCAGAAATTAAGCAAGAAAATCATCAATTCCATATGGAAGGTGGTAGTTGGACTAATGATATTTCTTGGGTGGATGGTTATGATAATGTGCTTGGTCCAATGGAAAAAGTCAGTGTCTTGTTTAATGAAAAAGCTCTCAAACCACGAGTTCCTACTAATGAACATAGATATCGTAATGCTCTATTCCATTTAATGTCATCTCAAACTAGTTGTTATCGTTATTGGGGACAAGGACTTTGGACTGATTATGGTCAAGAAATTTGTCGCAGAACTAGTGATATTTTAAATTACGATTTTTAGTTTTTATATATAATTATAAATTATTGATTTTTAATGGTTAAATGTAGGATCGGCATAATAAAACCCAGTAAAATATTGATAATATTACAAATATACTGGTTTTTTATTATTCTATCCAATCTATAATTAAAATTATTCTGTATTAATAAATTAGCCGTAATAGGTGGATGACGTTCTGCTTATCCACCCTACTATCTTATTTCAAAATTGTATTAACCATTGAAAAATATCAAGTTTAACTTTTATTAATTATTATGGCATTACTTAAAATATTACATTTTCCTGATTCTAAATTGCGTATTAAGGCTAAATTAATAGAACATGTTAACGCTGAAATACAGTTGGTGGTTGCTAATATGCTTGAAACTATGTATGCAGCCCCAGGAATCGGACTTGCAGCAACTCAAGTAGATATTCATCAACAAATTATTGTAATCGACGTATCAGATAATAAAAATCAGCCTTTGTGTCTGATAAATCCAGTTATTCTTAGTGTTGATGGTCAACAATCTACAGAAGAAGGGTGTTTATCAGTTCCTGGTATATTTGAACAAGTAGAAAGAGCTGAAAAAATTACAGTACAAGCGTTTAATCAAGCTGGAGAGCAGTTTACTATGACAGCAGATGAAATCTTAGCAGTGTGTATCCAACATGAAATTGATCATTTAAATGGTAGATTATTTGTAGATCGATTATCATCTTTAAAACGTCAACGCATTAGACAGAAACTGGTAAAACAACAACGTGGTGATGACTAATTGTGTATTCTAATTTAAAAAATACAGTAATTTAAGTTTAAAATATGTATCTAATAATAAAAAATATTCATATTTCTTGTGTTATTCTTACTTTTTTATCCTTTTCTTTACGAGGTATTTGGATGTTGCAAGATAGTCCTACATTACAACACCGCTTGGTAAAAATTATACCTCATTTTATTGATACAACTTTGTTGCTCAGTGGTATTGGTTTGATCACGATATTACACCAATATCCTGGAACTCAAGCTTGGTTAACCGCAAAATTAGTGGCATTATTAGTTTATATTATTATCGGTAGTATTGCTTTAAAACGAGGCAAAACTAAAACTATTCGAATGACCGCTTTTTTTCTAGCATTAGCAACCTTTTTTTATTTAGTTTCAGTGGCATTAACTCAAACCGCAATTCCTAACTATCTAGCCAAAATAGTATAAACTATAGCATTTCCCGATTTAGTAACTGATATTACGAAGAAAGCTTACTAACCTCCCCTAATCCCATCCTTAAATAGGAGGGGATAGGTGGTTTGATAAATTCTATAATTGACGACACAAACCATTGACGACACAAACCATTGAATATAAAAATAAGCATGTTTAATTTGGTCAAAAAATTTTGGCTGGTAATTTTTTTGATATGTAGTTTTATTTTCATATTAAATTATCTACTTGAACAAGCAGTTCATGTCTCCAAACCACTTTATTTTTCGTGGATATTCTTCTTTTTAACTATTTTAGTCACTATTTTATTTTGGATTACAGCCAGTTTTACTTGGAGATATTTACTGTCAATTACTTGTAATGTGTCTATTTCTCTCTTTCAAAGTTTTTCCCAGTTAGTACTTGTGAGCGTTGGTAAATACATACCAGGAAAAATTTGGGGGATGATAGCTCGTGGTACTCAATTGAAAGAACTTGGGATTGATGTCAAAAAAATTTTTGTCATAAGTATTCAAGAACAGATATTACTAATACATGCTAGCGTAATTGTAAGTTCGATATCTATTATTTTTTTAATAGAAACAAACTGGACTTGTTTACTTATGATTGTAATTTTATTAAGTGGATTTATAGGAAAATATATTCAACAATTTTTAATTGCAGTATATAACTTTTTAATGAATTATTTAAAAAAAAATGTACTCGAAGTAAAAGAAATAATAACTCAGCAGAATTATCTTCGTTTATTAATTTTTTATATGATGATCTGGATTTTATCTGGTTGGATATTCAGTGGAATATATTTTATTTTTATCACCCAAAATGAATTAAATTTAACAATAATAGTTTGGATGATTTTAGCTAATACAATAGGCATAACAGTAGGATTTTTTGCACTTTTCGCACCTGCTGGTATAGGTGTAAGAGAATCCATATCTAGTATTGTTTTGTCACAGGTAATGCCATTAGAACAAGCAATTTTTCTAAGTTTATTATTTCGTTTTTGGGCTGTTTTAACAGAATTAAGTTTGGGAATGATTATAGGCTATCTGTTAGGGAAAAATATTTTCAAAAAATCTTCTATTAAATAATTTTATACACCATACTGATGTCAATATAAGTGGTTAATATTTTTGAATTTAATTAAGAATTAAGCATTCATAATCAAGAATTATTATACACCTATCTAATTAAAGACTAATAAAACTAAAATTTGAATTTTATACTAAGAATCATATTTTAAATATTAAGGCTCAACATTTTCTATTAGTTTAACCATTTTGCCTAAATAATTTATTAAAATACTACATACTATAATTTTTTATAAATATGAAATCATCAAATAACGACTCTCCAACAGAAGAATTGTATGCTAAACATAAAAAAATTTATCCACGTATTGCGTTTGGATTTTTTTCTCGCTTAAAAGCCTTAAGTGGATTAATTTTACTAGGGATTTATTATATATCCCCTTGGTTGCAATGGGGAGATAGGCAAGCAGTATTATTTGATTTACCTGCTCGTCAATTCCATATTTTTGGTATTACATTTTGGCCTCAGGATTTTATTTATTTAGCCTTTATCTTAATCCTAGCAGCTATGACATTATTTTTCTTTACTACATTGGCTGGCCGTTTATGGTGTGGGTTTGCTTGTCCTCAAACTATTTGGACTGATGCTTTTTTATGGATGGAACGTTTGGTAGAAGGAGATAGGGCTAAACAGCTTAAACTTGCTCAAGCTCCAATGTCATTGCGTAAATTTCGACTTATAATAACGAAACAGACTTTATGGATAATTTTCTCACTATTTACCGGATTTACTTTTGTCGGCTATTTTACTCCTATACATGAACTAACTCATGAACTTTTAATATTTAGTTTTGGTGATTGGGAAATATTTTGGATATTATTTTATGGATTTGCCACTTATGGAAATGCTGGTTTTTTACGGGAACAAGTCTGTATGTATATGTGTCCCTACGCTCGCTTCCAAAGTGCAATGTTTGATAAAAATACTATGGTCATAGCCTATGATGAAAAACGTGGAGAAAATAGAGGGCCAAGGAAAAGAAACTCTGTTCATAAACAAAAAAATTTAGGTGATTGTATTAATTGTACAATGTGTGTCCAAGTTTGCCCGGTTGGGATTGACATTCGAGATGGTTTGCAATACCAATGTATTAGTTGTTCGGCTTGTATTGATGTGTGTAATGACATAATGGATAAAATGAATTATCCTAAGAATCTGATTAGTTATACTACTGAAAATAACCTTAACGGAACTCCAGTTAATGTATTGCGACCCCGGATTTTTATTTATGGTGGTATTTTAATAGCTATGTTTATTAGCATAGGCATATCTATTAGTGGACGTTCAATGGCTGAAATGGATGTGATTAGAGATCGCAATAGTTTATTTAAAGAAGTAGGGGCAGATTTAATCGAAAATGTCTATCAATTACGAATTATGAATTTAGATGATAAACCACATGATTATAATTTAACCGTAACTGGTATTGAAGGTTTAAAATTAATAAAAGACCAAGATATTCAAGTAAATAAAGGAAGTATCATTACCGTACCAATTCGCTTAATGGCCGAAATTAAAAACTTACTAAAACGTAGTACGACAATTACTTTTCATTTAACTGCAAAAGATGAGCTAGAGTCAGTTATTACAGAAGAAGCCCGTTTTTTAGGACCCATCATTCGTTGAGAGATATAATATGAAATTGCTAACTAAACTGTTTGGTTCTAAATATAATAAGGATATCCCTTATACATATCATGCTGTTATAAATATAATTGAAGATGATGATTCTGTACAAATTTCTTATCTGGCAGATAAAATCTGTACTTTAACCAACTTTTTAAAAAAGCGTCAGATAACTCCAGATACTGTGACTATTTATGAGGTTTTTAATGGCAAGGAAACTTTGATTACTAAAGATTATTATATGACAAAAGATGGTAATTGGTTTTCTAAAACAATGCTATGCAATCCAATGACTAGCAGATATGGAGATACTAAAACTGAACATAATTGCCAATTTAGAGATCGAAATAATCGAATTTGTGGCCCTTGTTAAATTATTAGTAGTTATATGGTTTGGATAGTTTCTTAAATTCATCCTTGTAACTACCTATTAGAACAACTTAAACATAGGTGTTCTGGATAATTTTTAATTAATTATGGCTATGTAATTTGAATGATGAACAGATTGTCAAAATGACTGTTTGGCTTTCATGGAAGTTCAACGATCAGGCAATTGAAAAAAGAATGAAAATATAGCATTTACCGATTCAATTAAATACAACCTACCCTATCCCTCCTTAAATAAGGAGGGGATGAAAGATGTAGTTTATGTGCTTTATACAAACGGGAAATGCTATAGTATCATATACCAAAACATTATATTTAAATCATGTATGATGTAACTTATTTTGAAATATAAACGTTATCATTACCTGAATATCACAATATATTAACAATGACCGATACAGAGCTAAAAGAACTAGTAGCTAGTCTAGCAATGGATCAACACTGATGAACAATTAGCTAAAACCGACGCTAAATTAGTAGGTTTAGAAGATGAATTTAACATAGTATTAGTTAATGAAACTAGCATTGCCATCGTTGAAGTTAAACACAAGGCACATCCTAAACTAATAGAACATATGTTAGACAAACCTAATTTTAGAACCTTATTCTCTTATTACCAAGAACTAAAACTATATGGTGTAATATGGTGTAGAGCATGGTTAGTAACCACAAATTAATAGAAAAAGCTAAAGAAGTTGGTTTATTCTTCTTAACCCAACAAGGCAATCATGTTGTTTTAGTTAATGATAAAGCTAAATTTTTTTAAGTTTATAATAACTAAAGTTATCCAATCTCAATTAAATCTTTTCTACCTAATTAACATATTTAATACAATGTGGAAGCAAGGTTCTTGGGTTAAATGGCTACTGTCAGAAAGATATATTAGGCATGGATTCAGTAATAGGAATTGAGTATCTAACTAAACTTTGTATGCAAGTATTTATCATTTCTCGCATTAATTCTTTGTAACTTCACTACATCTCTTCATTAGTTTTTTGGTCTATAAATCTTATATATTTATGAATTAATTCAAAGCTCACTGGCATTGATATGTCATTAGCATTATAAATGTAATTCAATAAGTTATTACTATTTTACACTACATTCTATGATCATAATATCAGAATAACTCATATAAGCTTTTTCTTGAATGAATGTATACACCATCAATTGATAGGGTAGCCACAAGGGGATTGCTCTTATAAATCATCATGTTATATAGGGGCGATTTTTTATGGTTGCCCTTAACTTAATGGCATTGATTCAATAGGTTGGATAATCCTGTGGCTGTTTAGTTATGTTGCTGTAATATATTCAATTGGGAAATGCTATAATGTCATGAATCGTAGGGATAATTCCTTGTGGTTACTCTTAACAGCAACAATCGAGAATTTTTCAATATGCAAATATCATTTATCCGACCAAAACAAGAACGTTATATCGCTATACGCAACGTTACAATATTATCTGTAATTGCAAATTTGTTATTAACCATTGTTAAAATAACTTTTGGAATTATAGGCCATTATCAAGCTTTAATTGCCGATGGAATTCATTCTTTTTCAAGTTTAGCTGTTGATGCAATGGTTTTATTAGCTGCCAAATATAGCTTATTACCACCAGATGCTAGACATCCTTATGGCCACGGTCGTTATGAAACTTTAGTAACTTTAGCTGCTGGCCTATTATTGATAATTATGGCTATTAGCCTATTTTCAGAAGCTTACGAACATCTAATTGGTCATAAATCATCTTCAGAACCTACTAGTATTATCTTAATTATTGCTTTTATTGCAATTATAATAAAGGAAGCTATCTACCATTACACAATTTATATTGCTAATAAAGTAAATTCTCCAATGTTAATCGCTAATGCCTGGCATCATCGCAGCGATGCACTTTCATCTAGCATAGTATTCATAAGTGTATTAGGTAGCATGGCTGGTTATTTATGGTTAGATGCAATTGCCACTATTATAATTGCCATAATGATTGCTTATATTGGTTTTGAGGAATGTTTACCAGCGATTAATAAGCTAATAGATAGCAGTATTAAAAAGGAAAAATTGCTTGAAATTAAAACAATTGTTGAATCTATAGATGGAGTTCATTCAATGCATCAATTACGCACTCGTAAAATAGGAATTAACATTTTAATTGATATGCACATTATAGTTGCACCACGTATTAGTATATCGGAAAGCCATAGAATATCTGAAGTAGTGCGGACTAATTTATTAGAAAAAATAGAAGAAGTTATTGATGTTTTAGTTCATGTCAAACCCAAACAAGCCAATACTAGTTTAAATTTACCTCAACGTAGTGAAATCATTCCGAATTTACAAAGCCAACCAATTGATAATATTGATAAAATAGAAAATGTTACTTTGCATTATTTAGATAATAAATTATTATTAGATGTTGATTTACCATTAAATATTATTCAAAATAACAATCAAGCTCAACTTTTATCGCAACAATTTGCTAATTTTGTAGCTAACGAACCTAAAATTCAGGCCATTAATATTTACTATCATGGAACTGCTTATAATTCTCCCCAAATTTTCCAAATTGAAGAATTACGCAATTTTATTCAAATTAAAAACTAATCTATTTTAAATACCATTCCCAAACATTTAAGTTTGGGTAAATGGCATCAAGTTAGTTTAACTTATAGCCGATGGAAAATATAAATTCCCATTGGAGAATCTAAAGGTTCACTTACTTGACCTGGTTTTAACCGAAAAATCACTTTCATTGGTGCTGGAGTGCTTGGGTCATCTTTTACATTTTTAGTCAAAACATCACGATCCATATCTGAATACTGTTTAATCAACTCATTAAAAACCACTCCTTTAGAACGAGCATGACGAACCAATTTATTAGCAAATTCTAAAGCAGTTTCATGATTATAATAAAATATTTTTCCTGGCACTGAAACTCGCATTTTATTATGACCAATAACAATAAACTCAAAATCACCAGGAGATACCAGTGGTTGCTCAGGACTAGGAACTTTAGCAGTATCTAATTGCCCTAAATCTTTAGGTAAAACCTTTTCAGAGGTATTTTGTAAAACCTCTTGATTAAGTTTGGCTAATTTATGTGCTTGTTTGGTATCAAATCCTTTTGCTTCTTCACCAACTCGAGAAATGATAATCTTTTCTAATTTATCTTTTGGTTTAATTTTTAATAATATTTCTAAACCATCAACAACCTCTCCAAAAATACTGTGGTGTTTATCTAACCATGGTGCTGGTTTACTGGTAATAATAAATTGACTACCATTAGTATTTCGTCCTCTAGTAGCCATAGAAAGTATGCCAGCCTTAGAATGGCTCAAATCAGGATGAAACTCATCAGCAAATACAAAACCTGGACCTCCACTACCAGTACCAGTAGGATCACCAGTTTGTACCATAAACCCTCTAGTATTGTGAAAAATTAAATCTTGATACAATGGTTTGGTTATCTGCTGCTTAGTTTTAGGGTCTTCCCAAGCTGTTGTGCCTTCAGATAAACCAATAAAGTTCATTACTGTCATAGGTGCTTGTTGGTAAAATAATTTAGCTGTAATAACACCTTTATTAGTATGAATTTTAGCAAATATTCCTGATTGTATACTATTAGCTGATAATGGAGTGATGATAAAACATAATGAAATTAACAAAGATCGTATTAACATAGTTTTCCAATAATTATAATAAGGAATTTTGAATATAAGGTTGAAATTATTGAATATCAATTGATAACTATGTAAAATTATTGATTAACCGAACAATTCATACAAATTTATATAAAATAAGTGATATTTGATAAAGAAGTAACAAAATATGTTCTTAATTCTTTAACTATTGCTGATCGCCTTATTATTGGGTTAGCAGTAGTCTTTACAATATGGTTGTATACTTATTATTGGGGCGGAAAAACCTTGGATTATGCTGTAATTTTATCAGCAGATCAAGTTACACAAATAATAAACTTAGACCAACCTCAGCAAATAATAATCCAAGGTTCTATCGGTGAAAGTAAAATAGAAGTAATGGATGGGAAAATTCGTTTTATAAAATCACCATGTAAACAACAATATTGTGTTCATGCTGGCTGGTTAACTAACAATAAAAGCTTTATAACTTGTTTACCTAATCGAGTAAGTATTGAATTACCTCACGCAAATAAATTTGATTCTATATCTTATTAACTTATGCAACCAAAACAAACCCTCAATCCAGCCTTTTTAAAACTCAAATCCAATCGCTGTGATATTGATAAATTTAAGCTTCAATTAACTGAATTATCTGAAAATATTAACTATCAAGAATCAGAAGAATTTCATAAGAATTTACTCATTGATTTTTTACAGAAAACTTATTATCAGCCAAAACATTTTATTAACACCAAAGGTCGGACTGATTTGGTGATTCATAATGGTAAGCAAGCAGATAGCACAGTTGGAGTAATTATTGAGCTTAAACGACCGTCTAATAAAACCGAGATGTTACAGCAAGGTGATATTAACAAGAAAGCTTTACAGGAATTAGTGCTGTATTATTTGCAGGAAAGAATTGAGGATAATAACTTAGAAATAAAGCATTTAATTGTTACTAATATTTATGAATGGTTTATTTTTGATGCGAGGGTTTTTGAAAGGGAATTTGTTGCTAGTTTAAGTAAGCAATTTACTGAGTTTAAAGCTGGTCGCTTGGTTGAAACTAAAACTGATTTCTTTTATAAACAGATTGCTAAACCAGCAATTGCTAAGGTTCTTGACCATCTTGAATATACTTATTTTGATCTGCGAGATTATGGGCTACAAAGACCTGACAGGTTTTCAAAACCTGTCAGGTCTGGTTCTAATTCCAATAGTGAATTGGTCTATCTGTTTAAATTATTATCTCCAGAACATTTGTTAAAATTACCTTTTATCAATGATAGCAATAGTTTAGATAAGAATTTTTATTCGGAATTATTGCATATTATTGGTTTGCAAGAAGTCAAACATGGTGGTAAAAAACTGATTGAATTGGCTAATAATGCTGGTTCGTTACTGGATAATATTGTAGTTGAATTGCGTAATTCAGAGAAAGTGGCAGATTCAGAACTATTTAATGTTGGGCTGGAATTGGTGATTACTTGGATCAATCGAATTCTGTTTCTTAAATTATTGGAAGCTCAATTGATTAGCTATCATGGAGATATTTCTTATGCGTTTTTAAATATTAAGCAAATTAAAAATTTTCACGATCTAAATAGTCTGTTTTTTCAAGTATTGGCTCGTAAAGTTGATGAACGAGATGCGATTTTTGCTAAAATTCCATATTTGAATAGCTCTCTGTTTGAAGTAACTGAAATTGAAAAAGATAGTTTATTTATCAGTCAGTTGGCTAGTAAAAAATCGGCTATTTTTAGAGCTACAGTTTTGAAAGATAGTAATGGTAAGAAACGTTATGGTACATTGGATACGTTGCAATATTTGCTTGAATTTTTAGATGCTTATGATTTTTCTAGTGAAGGGTCTGGGAAAATTCAAGAGGAAAATAAGTCGTTAATTAATGCTTCAGTATTGGGTTTAATCTTTGAGAAAATAAATGGTTATAAGGATGGCTCATTTTTTACCCCGGGTTTTATTACCATGTATATGTGTCGGGAGACAATTCGGCGAGCGGTGGTACAGAAGTTTAATGAAACTAAGGGCTGGAATTGTAAGGATGTTAATGGTTTATATGAGCAAATTACTGATCGTAAAGAAGCTAATGCAATTATTAACGATTTGAAAATTTGTGATCCAGCAGTTGGTTCAGGGCATTTTTTGGTGTCAGCATTAAATGAGATTGTGGCAATTAAGCATGATTTACGGATTTTATTGGATCGTAATGGGAGGCGATTGAAAGAATATGAAGTTAAGGTAGTGAATGATGAGTTAATTGTATTGGATGAGGATGGTGAATTATTTGAGTATAAGTTGAAAAGTCCTGAGAGTCAACGGGTGCAGGAGGCTTTGTTCCATGAGAAGCAAACTATTATTGAAAACTGTTTATTTGGGGTGGATGTTAATGTTAATTCAGTGAAAATTTGTCGGTTGCGATTGTGGATTGAGCTGTTGAAACATACTTATTATAAGGCTGATGGTGAGTTGGAGACTTTGCCAAATATTGATATTAATATTAAATGTGGTAATTCTTTGATTAGCCGATTTGAGTTGGATGTTGATTTGCGAGGGATTTTACGGAAGAGTAAGTGGTCGATTGAAGATTATCGGGAAGCTGTTGCTACTTATCGGAATGCAGAGAGTAAGGAACAGAAGCGGGAGATGGTGCAGTTTATTGAGGATATTAAAGGTGATTTACGGACTGAGATTGGGCAAAATGACCCTAAGTTATTGCGTTTGAATAAGTTACGGAATGAGTTAGGTGGTTTGTTGGGGCATGATTCGTTGTTTCCTGAAACTGTAAAGGAGAAAAAAGCTAAAGAAAGGGTATGGAAGCAATTAGAGAAAAATATTGCTAAATTGGAAGCAGAAGTTGATGATATTAAGAATAATAAGATTTATCGGAATGCTTTTGAGTGGCGGTTTGAGTTTCCAGAAGTTTTGAATGAAGCTGGGGATTTTGTGGGATTTGATGTGGTTATTGGGAATCCGCCTTATGGTGTAAAACCTTCATTAAATGAAAAATATTATTTCAAAAATTCATTCAATACTCAAGATGATATTTACTCACAGTTTTTCGAACTTGGAATTAGAGTTTTAAAAAATCAGGCTATTTCATCGTTTATAACACCAATAACTTGGTTAAATGGAGATAAATATTTCAATACAAGAAATGTAATAAAAGATAAAACATCTCTTATACTTGGTATAATTCTTCCTTATGATATATTTACTGATGCTTATGTTGATACTGGAATATTTTGTATAAAGAAAAGTAATTCTTATGAGCCAGCTTTAGTATATGATTATAATATCAAAGATAAGATAAATTATCAAATTTTACTTGAAACACCATTACAAAAATTAAATGTGGATAGTTGGACATTAAACCATGATTTATCAATTGTATTTGATCCATTTTGGAGACAATTAAAAACAAAAATATATGATATAGATAATACTTTTGGGCTTTTAACAACTAGTTTTAGAGGAATATTAGCCCCAAATGAAAGCTATAATGAATCTAAAATTTCAGATAAGTTTAAACCAGTATTTACTCATTCTTTTAGAAGATATGATTCTCCTTTTCAGTATCTTAAATTTGTAGATTATTCAACTATAAAAGAAGGTCCAAAAGATATAAACTCCTTTGAAGGTAAGAAATTATTTATTAGAAGAATTGTTAGTCGCCAACTTCAAATAATGGCTACTTATTCAGATGGAAATTTTGCAGTTAAGAAAGATGTATATGTTTTTAAACCTAAAGATGAAAATACTAAAATCTCTTCATTATTAGCTATTCTTAATTCTAAACTTATTTCGTTTTTACTCGTTAAAGGTTTATCTTCAGCAAGAAAAGATGATTTTACTCAAATAACTCTTAGTGATATACGAAAAATTGGAGTTCCTTCAATCTCACCTAAAATAGAAAAAGTTTTAAAGAAATTAGTCAACCAAATCCTAGCTGCTAAAAAACATAATCCAAAAGCCAATACTAGTAAATTAGAAGCTGAAATCGACCAATTAGTCTATAAACTTTATGGTTTAACTGAAGAAGAGATTGAGATTGTGGAAAATGGTTAGGTTTAGACCTGACAGGTTTTGGAAACCTGTCAGGTCTGGTTATAACAGGTTGTGATTGAAAATTTAATTTAATAATTAATATTTTATAGAAACATGTCAAAAGAAATACCATTAATCAGTGGACAATATTACCATATTTATAATCGTGGTAATAAT
>JASFYV010000135.1:0-10113 GCA_045046925.1 Candidatus Marithrix sp.
TATAGATTTAATTTATGACTGTTATAAATAATTTTAATTAAACGTATCGTAATGATTTATAAACATAAAAAGTTGGCATGGGCATGGTAGGTAGTTACGTTTTTAGTAAGTAATAACTAACGACAACTTTTTCAAAATATTAATGTACTTTTGTGTACTTACTTAACTTAATCTTAGAAACAGATTTTCAGCCACTCAAAAATGGGAATATATAACATATCCCAATTAATATTTAATTAAGAATTACTATGTAAAATATTATTCCCATAATAATGATTACTAGATTTTAATGAGAATAGATATTTTTCAATGACTAAACCCGGTATTTGGTGATATATATGGTCGTAATGGATCAGGTAAAAAAGCTTTATAATCTTGTAAATCACCAGATAAACTTGGATTTTTTATAATTGTTGGACGAATAAAAATTACCAGTTCGGTTTTTTTATAATTATCATTGCGATAGCTGAATAAATCTCCGACCCAAGGTAGTTGGGATAAAAATGGTATTCCACGACGATCTTGTTCAATAGTATCTTGCATCAAACCACCAATAATTGCGATATTGCCATTTTCTATTTTTAAAATAGTTTCAATTTCCCGCATTTGAATTTCTGGTATTTTATTGACTGTACCGGCCAATGCTAATGCTGGATTAGGATCAAGTTTAAAGTCGATAATTCCAGAAATAGTTGGGCGAACATTTAAGATAACAGTGTCAGTAGAACTAATTTGAGGAGTAACAGCCATAACCAAGCCTACTGGTACGGTATGGATATTAGTAGTATAGTTTTCTCTAGTTCTAGTTTCAGTTTCACTAATTTCTATGCTAGTGGTAAAATACACAATATTATCAACTACTTTAATCAAAGCTGTTTGATTATTTAAAGCCATTATTTTGGGACTAGATAATATTCGAACTGAGCCAAATTGTTCTAATAAACGTACAGTGCTGGAAATATCACCAAACCTACTATTAGAGTTTTTATATTCAAAAGAATAGAAAGGTGAATTACCTAAATCCCCTCCTAAAATAGATTGATTATAAGTAAAATTACCAGCAATTCGTTGCCAGTTAACACCAGCTTGATAATTATTATTTAAACGAACTTCTGCAATGGTAACTTCAATTAATACTTGCCTGTGACTGCTAGCCAAAACTTGATCCAGAAAATTTTGGATTTCTGCATGTTGTTTATGAGTAGCATATATAGTAATTAATCCTGTTTCTGGATTGACAGCTACTTTATCTGCTTTATCAATGATACCAGTTTCATAACTTGATAATATAGTATTAATATTTTTTTCTAAAATGAGCCAAAATTGGTTATTTGATTCATTAGTGATTGTAGTTATAGAATTATTATCTCCAGAACCACCACCACTTCCACCAGAACCACCACCGCCTCCTCCACCAACTCGATCAATATCACTAATAATTTGTGTAGATACTGTTACTTCACTCTTAGCCTCTCTCGACATATTTACATAATCAACTTTATATAAATGCATGTAAGGTAAATCTGGTGAAATAGTGATCAGATTGTCTATAATTTGATAACGTAGATCAACTTGTTTAGCAATTCGTTCTAATAATTGAGGTAGAGTTTGATTAATTGCATTCAGGGTAATATTACCTTGGATATTAGGATGAATATCTACATTTATATTAGAATCCCGAGCTAAGGCAAATAGTAATTTATCCACTGGTACAGAATCAACTACAACGGTAAATTCTTCTAAAGGTGGAGTTGGCTGCGGAACTGGCACAAAAGGTTGTTGCTGTACTAAAGGAGGTATGTCATCTTTGGGAATAGTAACATTTTTGCTATTAAGATGACCAGATGAAGGTATAGGTGGCTGAGGAGCGCAACTTATTAATAATAAAATGAAAATACCTAAATAATACCGCAAACTAAATACCATAATTTAAAGTTTTAAAATTGATAATTTAAGCATAGTTAGCAATAATTTTGCTAACCAATTTGCTTAAATCAATTACATACTAAGACTATCGCCACCTCTGGCAATACCTAATACTCCAGACCTAACCACTTCAACTATCAAATCAGAACCAATTTCTTTTAGGAAAGCATTAATTTTATCACCAGTACCAGTCATTTCAATAGTATAAGTTCCATCACCTACATCAATTATGCGACCACGGAAAATATCCACTAACCGTTTTACTTCAGATTCTGCTTCAGTTACGTTAACTTTAACTATAACCAATTCCCTTTCAATATGAACTCCTGTAGTAAGATCAGTGAGTTTAATTACATCTATCAATTTATCTAATTGCTTAGTAATTTGTTCAATAACATTATCTGAGCCTCTGGTAACTATAGTCATACGAGACATCGAATTATCTTCAGTTGGTGCAACTGTCAATGACTCTATGTTATAACCTCGGGCTGAGAATAAGCCAGCAACTTGTGATAAAGCTCCAGCTTCGTTTTCTAATAAAATTGAAATCGTATGACGCATTTTTAAGCTAAATCTCCTTCTCGTGATAACATTTCATGATGACCTTTACCAGCAGCAACCATCGGATATACCATCTCACCTTGGTCAATAATAAAGTCCATAAATACCAGTCTATCTTTTAGAGCTAAACCTTCTTTTAATGCAGCTTCTACATCAGCTGGTTTCTCAACTTTAATTCCAACATGTCCATAGCTATCCGCTAATTTCATGAAATCTGGTAATGCTTCCATATAAGTATGAGAATAACGTCGATCATAAAATAGTTCTTGCCATTGCCGTACCATACCTAAATAACGGTTATTTAAGTTGATTATTTTTATAGGTAAATCAAATTGTTTACAAGTAGATAGCTCTTGAATACACATTTGAATACTACCTTCTCCAGTAACACAAACTACGGTTTCATCAGGATGAGCCATTTGAACTCCCATCGCTGCTGGTAAACCAAACCCCATGGTTCCTAAACCACCAGAAGTAATCCAGCGACGTGGTTTATCAAATTTATAAAATTGAGCGGCAAACATTTGGTGTTGGCCAACATCTGTGGCAACAAAAGCATCCCCATTAGTTAATTTATATAATTTTTCTAAAACATCTTGTGGTTTAATAAATTCGCTATTATGATCATAACGTAAACAATTAGTAGCTCTCCATTCTTCAATCTGTTGCCACCAATTAGCTATAGCATCAGAATCTGGTTGTTTACAGTCTTCTTTAATAATTTTAATTAAATCTTGTAGAGTATGTTCTACTGAACCGATCACTGGTACATCAACTTTAACATTTTTAGAAATCGATGCAGGATCAATATCCATGTGAACAATTTTAGCATATGGACAAAATTTTTCTAAGTCACCAGTTATTCTATCATCAAATCTTGCTCCAATTGCAACCAATACGTCACAATCGTGCATTGCCATATTAGCTTCATAAGTACCATGCATCCCAAGCATGCCGATAAATTGTCTATCAGTAGCTGGATAAGTACCTAAACCCATTAAAGTTTGAGTAATTGGATAGTTTAATAATTGAGTCAGTTCAGTTAAATATTGACTAGCATTACCACTAACTACTCCACCACCAGTGTATATAACAGGTCGTTTAGCTCCTAGAATCAAATCAGCAGCTTGTTTAATATAACCTATATCTCCACCAGTAATTGGTTTATAAGAACGTATTTCTATTGTTTTTGGATAGTCAAATATTGTTCTATCAGCAGTTATATCTTTAGGAATATCAACCACAACTGGGCCTTGTCGACCTGTAGTAGCAATATAAAAAGCTTTTTTTATTGTAGTAGCTAAATCTTTAACATCTTTAACTAAGAAATTATGCTTGGTACAAGGACGAGAAATACCAATAGAATCAACTTCTTGAAATGAATCATTCCCAATTAAACTAGTAGGAACCTGTCCGGTTATTACAACCATAGGGATAGAATCCATATAGGCAGTTGCAATACCAGTAACAGCATTAGTCATCCCAGGCCCAGAGGTTACCAAAGCAACTCCTGGTTTGCCAGTAGAACGAGCATAACCATCCGCAGCATGAATTGCCCCTTGTTCATGACGCACTAAGATATGTTGCAATTTATTTTGCTTGAACATGGAGTCATAAATATGTAATACTACTCCACCCGGATATCCAAATATATGTTCTACTCCTTCAGCCAGTAGAGAATTTATAAAAATATCGGCACCAGTCATCATTTCAGCTTTATTAGCCATTTATATTCCTCTAAAAGTACCTTTTTATAGTGAATGAAAATATTAAAATAGTTATATGGCATTGTTTACAATATACAATAGGAAAATATATTAATTATATTAAAAATATATCAAAAAAATTATATATAATCAACTATTAAAAGTATTATATACTATAAAGTATACCTAAATATTATACATTGAAGTTTGTTTGACAGTATTGTGTATTCCCAATCTGGGATAAATTGTATTATAATTTCTCTAACTTAATTATTATACAAAAATATTTTAAAATTGTTTAAGATCAGTTATTTAATTAGCATTAATAGGAATCTACATGCAAAATAGTTATACCTATGAAGAGTTATTACAATGTGGTCGTGGTGAAATGTTTGGTCCTGGTAATGCTCAATTACCAATGCCTCCTATGTTGATGTTTGACCGTATCATTAATATTACCGATAATGGTGGTAGTGTGGATAAAGGCCAAATTGTAGCTGAATTGGATATAAATCCAGATTTATGGTTTTTTAATTGTCATTTTCCGGGTGATCCAGTTATGCCAGGTTGTTTAGGTTTAGACGCTATGTGGCAATTAATTGGCTTCTTTTTAGGTTGGATGGGTGGTCCTGGTCATGGTCGAGCTCTTGGTAGTGGAGAAGTAAAATTTACCGGACAGGTAACTCCTAAAAATAAATTAGTAACTTATCGTATTGATATGAAAAGAGTTATAATGAGAAGATTAGTGATGGGCATTGGAGATGCAATTATGGAAGTCGATGGACGAGAGATTTATTTTGCCAAAGACTTGCGGGTAGGTTTATTTATCAGCACAGATAATTTTTAAGAGGATTTAAGTTGTGAAACGTGTTGTAATCACTGGATTTGGAATTGTATGTAGTATTGGTAATAACAAACAAGAAGTACTAAAATCTTTATATCAAGGAAATTCTGGCATTGAATTTAATCAACAATATGCCGATCTTGGTTTTCGTACTAATGTTAATGGTTCAATTAAACTTGATTTGACTGGTTTAATTGATAGAAAAGCAAAACGATTTATGGGAGATGCTGCGGCATTTACTTACCTAGCTATGCAAGAAGCTATTGCTGACGCTGGTTTAGAAGATAATGATGTATCTAATCCACGTACTGGTTTAATAACTGGTTCTGGTGGAGCTTCTTCAGCTAATCAAGTACAAGCAGCAGATATACTAAGAAGTAAAGGTTTACGCAAAATAGGGCCATATATGGTTCCTCGCACTATGGGTAGCACTACTTCTGCCTGTTTAGCCACTCCGTTTAAGATAAAAGGAGTTAACTATTCCATTAGTTCTGCTTGTTCTACTAGTTCTCATTGTATAGGCAATGGGACGGAACAAATACAGTTAGGCAAACAGGATATAATATTTGCTGGTGGTGGAGAAGAAGTTGATTGGACTCTAACTATGCTATTTGATGCTATGGGAGCTTTATCTTCTAAATATAATGAAACTCCACAAACAGCTTCCCGTACTTATGATGTTACTAGAGATGGATTTGTGATTTCAGGTGGTGGTGGTATGGTAGTATTAGAAGAATTAGAACATGCCAAGGCTAGAGGTGCAAAAATTTATGCCGAAGTAACTGGTTATGGAGCAACTTCTGATGGGTTTGATATGGTACAACCATCTGGAGAAGGAGCAGTACGTTGTATGGAACAAGCTTTAGCAACTATTACAACTCCAGTTGACTATATTAATACTCATGGCACTAGCACTCCAGTTGGAGATGCTCGAGAATTGGAAGCAATTAAACAGGTATTTGAGGATAAAATTCCTTATATCAGTGCTACTAAATCACTAACTGGTCATGCTTTAGGTGCTGCTGGAGTCAATGAAGCAATTTATTGTTTACTAATGATGCAAGAAAATTTTATTGCCGCCTCTGCTAATATTACTGAACTAGACCCAATAGCAGAAGGGATGCCAATTGTACGAAATCGTATAGATAATGCTAAGCTTAATACAATTATGTCTAATAGTTTTGGGTTTGGCGGAACTAACGCTTGTTTAGTATTACAACGTTTCTCAGAGTAAGTATTTAAGATAAATATTGCAAGTTTGAGTAGGTTGGGTTGATTAAACATAACCCGACACTTAACATTTAAAACGAGTTATTAACCCGACCTATAACGATAAAAAATATGTCAGATTCTAATTTAGCAAATATTCGTAATAAAATTGATAAAATAGATATACAAATTCAAAAACTTATTACTGAAAGAGCTTATTTAGCCGAAGAAGTAAAACGAGAAAAATATGCAGTAGAAAAAAATCCAGATTTTTATCGACCAAAACGAGAAGCTGAGGTTTTACATAATGTTAGGCAACGTAATACAGGACCATTAGCAAATGAAACTTTAACCTTAATATTTCAAGAAATAATGTCTGGCTGTTTAGCATTACAAAAACCACTGAAAATAGCTTTTTTAGGACCAGCTGGTACTTATACCCAAGCAGCAGTATATAAAAAATTTGGCCATGCAGTACAAAGTATGCCTCAAGCAACTATTGACGAAGTATTTCGTGAAGTAGAAGCTGGAATAGCCGACTATGGAGTGGTTCCAGTAGAAAATTCTACAGAAGGTGGAGTTAATCAAACTTTAGAGTGTTTTGTTACTACTAAATTAAAAGTTTGTGGAGAAATTGAATTACCTATTCATCATCATTTATTGGGAAATAGTGAATTAGCAAATATTAAACGAGTTTATTCTCATGCCCAATCTTTTGCCCAATGTCGTAGTTGGTTAGATACGCATTTATTATCAGTAGAACGGATTCCTGTTAATAGTAATGCTGAAGCAGCTAAAATGGTAATGAATGATACTGAAGCAGCAGCAATTGCCAGTAGTACTGCGGCAGAAATTTACCAATTGGATATAATTGCCTCACGAATTGAAGATAATGTTAATAATACCACCAGATTTGCCTTGTTAGGTCAGCAAGATGTACCAGCTACTGGTAATGATAAAACCTCATTATTACTGTCCAATCCTAATGAATCTGGAATTTTATATCGTTTATTAGAACCATTTGCCAAAAATGATGTGAACATGACTAGAATTGAATCACGTCCATCACAACAAGGAATTTGGGAATATGTATTTTTTGTTGATATTGAAGGACATATTAATGATAAAAATGTCGCTAAGTCTTTACAATCTTTAAAAGAACATACTTCTTTAATTAAGTTATTGGGTTCTTATCCTCGTGCATAGAATATAATTAATAATATGAATATAACCTTAGCTCAACCTCGTGGTTTCTGTGCTGGAGTAGTACGTGCTATAGAGATTGTTGAACGTACTTTAAACCAATTTCCCCATCCAATTTACGTGCTGCATGAAATTGTACATAATCGTTATGTAGTTGATGATTTAAAAACTCGGGGTGCTGTATTCGTAGAGACATTAGAAGAAGTACCAACTGGGGCAGTGTGTGTATTTAGCGCTCATGGAGTGGCAACTACTGTAGTGAAAAATGCCAAACAAAGACAATTACAAATAATTGACGCTACCTGCCCTTTAGTTACTAAAGTCCATACTCAAGCTCAACATTATGCAGAAGATGGCTATGAAATAATAATTATAGGTCATGCTGGTCACCCAGAAGTTGAAGGTACTCGAGGCTGCATAATAACTAAACCAGTTCATGTACTAAGTACTTCTAAAGAAGCCGCTAAATTGCAAGTAAAAAATCCTAATTATGTAGCTTATGTTACTCAAACTACTTTAAGCACTGACGATACTAAAGATGTAATTGATACTTTGACGGCTAGATTTCCAAATATTAAAGGGCCAGCCTTAAACGATATTTGTTATGCCACTCAAAGTCGGCAAAATGCAGTACGAGAATTGGCCACAGATATTGAGATATTATTGGTAGTTGGAGCAAATAATAGTTCTAATTCCAATCGTTTACAAGAAGTTGGCAAACATGCTGGTGTAATATCTTATTTAATTGAAGATGCTGATGATTTGAAAACTGAATGGTTTATAAATAAGCCATTGGTTGGTATCACAGCCGGAGCTTCCACTCCAGAAATTTTAATCGAACAAGTATTACAGTGGTTACAAAAGCTTGGTGTAGATGCAGTTAAAACGATGCCAGGTGAAATTGAAACTACTACTTTCAAAATTCCCTCTATTTTACAAGGATAACCAATGGAACTTACTGCTATATCACCTATTGATGGACGTTATGCTAATAAAACAGCCGCTTTAAAACCTATTTTTAGTGAATATGGACTGATTCGTTATCGAGTTCTAGTTGAAATTCGTTGGTTACAATTTATGGCTAATTCGCAATCAATTACTGAAGTTCCAGTATTTAGCGATGCAGCTCAAAATTTATTAAATAATATAGTGGAAAAGTTTTCTATTGAGGAAGCACAACGAGTTAAAATTATAGAACGTACTACTAATCATGATGTTAAAGCAGTAGAATATTTTATTAAAGAACAGATTGCTAATAATGCTGAGCTTGCTAAAGTCAGTGAATTTGTCCACTTTGCTTGTACTTCGGAAGATATTAGTAATTTAGCTTATGGTTTAATGTTATCTGAAGCTAGAAATAATGTTATCTTGCCAAAAATGGAAGCTATTATAATAGAATTG
This sequence comes from Candidatus Marithrix sp., assembly GCA_045046925.1. Classification (GTDB taxonomy): domain Bacteria; phylum Pseudomonadota; class Gammaproteobacteria; order Beggiatoales; family Beggiatoaceae; genus DRQV01. The sequence continues at coordinate 8,851 of JASFYV010000135.1, forward strand.
ACAGAATTATCCCAGCAATATGCTGATATTCCAATGTTAGCACGTACTCACGGCCAACCAGCTTCTCCAACCACGATGGGTAAAGAAATTGCTAATACTGTCTACCGCTTACAACGTCAAAAAGAACAAGTAGCCCAAGTAATTATAATGGGTAAATTTAGTGGAGCAGTAGGTAATTATAACGCTCATTTAGTTGCCTATCCAGACTTAAATTGGATCGCAATTTCCAAAAAATTTATTTCCCAACTTGGTTTACAACAAAATCCTTACACCACTCAGATTGAACCACATGATTATATTGCTGAATTATTCGATGCTTTAGGTCGTTTCAATACTATATTAATCGATTTTTGCCGAGATATTTGGAGCTATATTTCACTGGGTTATTTCAAGCAGAAGACTATAGCTGGAGAAATAGGTTCTTCCACTATGCCTCATAAAGTTAATCCAATTGATTTTGAAAATGCAGAAGGTAATTTAGGCCTAGCAAATGCTATATTTAGTCATTTAGGCAGCAAGTTACCAATTTCTCGTTGGCAACGGGATTTAACCGATTCCACTGTATTGCGTAATCTTGGGGTTGGAATGGCACATAGTTTAATTGCTTATGAATCTTGTCTGAAAGGAATTGGTAAACTAGAGATTAACTTACCAGTGATAGAAGCAGATATTAAACATAATTATGTAATATTAGCCGAGCCAATTCAAACTATTATGCGGCGTTATGGAGTGGAACAAGCTTACGAAAAATTGAAGGATTTAACTAGAGGTCAATATATTTCTGCAGAACGTTTACAGAAATTTATTACCAGTTTAGATATTCCAGAACCAGAAAAGGCAAGGTTACTTAAAATGACTCCAGATAGTTATATTGGCAATGCGGTGGAGCAAACGAGAAATATTTGATTGGTAAATATAGCAATTCTTAATTAAAGAATAACATCAATTGCTTAGTGTTACTGTAATATATTTAATTGGGAAATGCTATATATTAATCTTATGGATATTTTAGTAATAACATTCGTAGTTATAATTGTTATCTTTATTTTGTCTCGTAGAAAAAGCAAGGATACAATAAGTAATCAAGAGAAAAAGCTTATACAGATATGTTTTGGTGACAAAGAAAAAGTTGAAAGGCTGATTAACTTAGGACTTTCGCTTGATATAAATTTTATGTTAGCATAAAATTTATGATAACGAAACGACAATATGTAGAATACCTAACAAGTACATTTGATAATTACACAGGAAGTAATTTAGCGA
>JASFYV010000136.1:0-22457 GCA_045046925.1 Candidatus Marithrix sp.
TGGAAGAAATCTTTTTAATCGACTGAAAAAATATGAAGACGGAGTGCTTGCCTTTGCCTTAGAACCTGATATCCCATTCACTAAGAATCCCTACCCAAGTTGAACGGGATTTACGAGGGGCTAAGGTTAAACAGTTAGTGGATGTTTCCGTACTCTATCTGGGAGTCATACCTACGCTCGTTTGCAAGCCATTATTCTTTCTGTTCGAAAGCAAGGTCATAATGTTTTTACTTCTTTACTTCTATCTCTTTTTAGTTATCATATCTAGTTACCTTTTTATGGTAGGTAGTTACAATTTAATTAAGAATTGCTATAGTTTTAATTTACGATTAATTCTACTGCTGTTTTTAAGTCTGGAACTGTATGCCATTTCACTGGTAATGTAGTTTTGCCTTCCAAACCTCTATCAGTTTCTATAAGAATTAACCCTTTGCAATTAGCATGGTATCCAGCTAAAATATCGCTGATCATATCACCAATTAACCATGAACTAGTTAAATCAATTTGCATTTCTTTGGCCGCTTTAAATAACATTCCTGGGCCAGGTTTACGGTCATAGCTATCAACTGTTGTTCTATCTTTTACTTGTGGTACAGCTGGACAATGATAAAAACCATCCAATTGCGTACCATATTCTGCTAATTGCGCCGATAAAGTCTTATGAATTTCTGTCAAATCTTCTTCTGTGATAATGCCTTGTCCTATTGGCGATTGATTAGTTACTAAAATACAAGCAAATCCTGCTTTTCGTAGTTTTTTAATAGCTTCTCCACCACCAGGAACTAATTGCACTTGTTCAGGGTTAGATAGATAATGAACTGATTCTATTAAAGTTCCATCACGATCCAAAAATATTGCTGGTCGACCTTGATTAAATTTATCAGATGTCAGTTCAACTGCATCCCGTTGAGCTTGTAAATAAGTTTTATAAGTACCAATATCAGTATGATAGCCATCCCAAACCCAACCTCGCATCTTGCCAACAAATTTAGGTAATACATCAAATCCTAAATCAAAAACTTGCATTGCTGCAACTTCTCTGTACGTTTTAGAATCAATAACATATATCCCAGCATTAGCAAAATCGGTTTTTGGTTGCTTAGGCTTTTCTTCAAAACTGATAATTCTATTTTGTGCATCTAACTCTGCAATACCACAAGCCTTGGGTTTTGGAGCATGGAATAATAACATGGTGATTGGATCAGGATGCTGACGATGGAAGTTAAGCAATTCAGCTAGATTTACATTACTAAAATTATCAGCATAAATAATAATTATTTCATCTGCATCATCAGCAAAATCTGGGTTAGCCGCAATAGTTCCAGCCGAACCCAATAATTTTGGTTCATAAAACTCGATTAATTGTAAATTTTCATCTAATTGTTCAATATAATCTCGTACTTGGCCGGCTAGATGATGAGTGTTTAATAAGGCTTCAGTTATGCCAGCTTCGATGATCTTTTCGACCCAATAATCTAATAATGGTCGTCCAGCGATTGGAACTAAGCATTTTGTCACTTGATTTGTAAGTGGGCGTAACCTAGTTCCAAGGCCAGCAGCTAATAACATTACTTTAGTCATGGTAAAATTTGATGTAAACGTTGACCAATAATATGACCGATAGACATATGTAAATCTTCGATAATGCCATAATTATTACTCGGAATATGAATTTGAATATCTGCTAATTCCTGAACTTTACCACCATCAAAACCAGTTAGTGCAACTACTGTAACACCATTTTCTTTAGCCCACTGACAAGCATTTACAATATTTGGTGAATTGCCAGAACCAGTAATTGCTATAGCTATATCCCCAGCAGTCGCAAAGGCATTTAGTTGATAACGAAAGATTTCAGCATAAGAGGTATCGTTAGCCAATGCTGTTAATAATCCGATATTATCACTAAGACTATGAACTTGTAAAGCTTTTGGCCCTCCAGGAGCTCCAGTCATCACAAATTCTAAACCAAAATGGCCTGAAGTACTAGCACTACCACCATTACCAAACACAAAAACTTTCCGATTCTCTTTTTGGGCTTGTACCAATTTGGCAACTAATTCATCAATTATTTTATAGTCAATAGCACTAATCACCTCATTCATAGTGGTGAAATAGTCTTGTGCTGACTGACACATGCTTCTATTCATAATTATCACCTATATAGTAGATTGAACAAGTTTATTTTTCTTCTGAACATAATAGCCCTTCTATGCTTTCTGAGTATAGTAAATCATTTTTTGGGTTAATACTTTCTGTATACATAAACATATCAATACTATCAGCATTATAAATTATGCTACCATCTTGCAATCGATAGCCAAATAAAATTTGCATAAAACCAGACAATTGTATCTTTCCTTGATAAATAAAGAAATCATGTTCTGATTGTAATTCAATATCTCGTTGGAAAGCCTGTAAATTTTCTAAATTACCGTCCCATTCTGCAACAGCTTTACCTTCATTAATTATACTATAGAATTGTTCTGTTTTAGACTCTGGATACGGTTTATGAATAGCAATTGCTAAGATATCTGCTGATTTACCAATATCAGAGCTATCCACAGTAATCTTACCTTTAATCTTAATATTATCAGGTATACATTGGGTGGCAATACGTTCATAAGGGCCACAATTTACTGATACACTACCAGTAATTTTAGCAGTAGTATTAGTTTGATTAAAATTTATGGCTTTACCTTCAGGAACTTTTCCAACTGCCCAAGCTTGAAAGTTATCAAATACTAAAATAGTGGTTTCATGAGAAAAAGTATAAGTAGCAAAATAAACGCCAACTGCTTGTACATCCTGAAATTTATGTTCTACAAAAGTGGCATTTTGTGGTTCAAATTGCATTTTATTTACTTCTAATAACAATTCATCACTTGTAGTTTGATATAATTTGATTTCTTCATCAGTAGATTTTTTAGGTTTATAATTTATTTCTTCAAGAGTTGTGACAAGATCATCAACTTTCACCGTATCTTGACGTGGATTATACTTTGCCCAACGTGAATTTAAAGGATTTAATTGGACAACAGCTCCTCGTTTTAAAGCTTCTACTGACATGCCGTCTACACCAGTGGAAAATTTATCGGTCTTTTCATTATGTATAATTTTAGCCTCACTAATCCAAAATTGTTCACCATCTTGGACAATAAACCGACCTTCTTCAATATTGTCACGCCGACGAGTTAAATTAACCGATAGCTTGCTAGTTGCATTAAAAGTAATCTGTTTCGCACCAGCTCCTCCATTAATAAAACCTTCTTTCTTCCATATGTAAAAAACCGAAAAATTCACATTGGCATCTTTGGTAGCATAAAAGGCGTTAGAGAATGGTTGTTTCCACTTTGCTGGTTCTACCAAAAAAAGAGTCATGTCAGCTCGTTGTTTTTTATCGCCCCAACTATGAGATGAATTATTGGGATAATCAACAGCATAAGAACATGGTCGACTACCTTCTGTGGGTTGAACTGTGGCTTGGGCTACTTTATTGAATGGGTTATATCTATCACCTCTCCTATCTTCTGTAGTAACATCTGAAACATTGGTAAAACGGGCAATAATACCACCATAAAATATTGCACTTGGAAAATCAGTCCGATATCTATGTTGTTCTTTACCAGTTTCATTATATGAGGCTGGACTAAATGGTTTATTTAAATCAAATTCATACCAAATTAATGCGTCATTATATATACCATCTTCATTCAAATCTTGATATTGAATTGAATTTCTATTCCGGTAACCACCAGGATAAATTTTGCCATGTTTTGGTAGATAGTCTCCCCACCATTGAACAAATTTGGCAGACTCAGCATAAACGGGTGAAATAAAAGATGTCATTATGATAATTAAACTAATAATTATATTTTTCATAAGTATTCTCAAAATGTTAAAATCATTTCATTATATTTAAACGTTTTTGAAAAATATTAGCTAACTTTTTAGTATTTTGTTGTAGTTCGTAATCTTGTTTAACTTTTTTTCCAGCAGCAATGCTAAGTTGTTGCCGGAAATCAGGTTTATCCATTAATTCAGCTATCGCAATAGTTAAACTATCTATGTCTGAAGGAGTCACTAATAAACCATTAACTCTATGTTCGATTAATTCCGGAATCCCTGTAATATTGGTAGTTACGCAAGGAATTTCCATTGCCATAGCTTCCATCAATACAACTGGTAAACCTTCAGCAAAACTAGCTAATACAAAGATATCAGTATTGGCATAAAATTGGATGATCTGATCTTGATTAACTGCTCCAGTAAATATAATTTGTTCAGTTAATCCTCTTTGTTTAACTTCGGTTTCTAAAGTTAATTTGTCTGGCCCGTTGCCTACTAGATATAAGCGTAAGTTATAACCTTTGGCAACTAAACGAGTTATTGCTTCTATTAAAATAAACTGACCTTTATCTGGCACCAGTCTACCTACACAGAGTATCTCGAATGGTTCAGGATGCTGACGAAATTGATGAGGAACAAATATATTAGGATTAACTCCCAATTGGCTTACTTCCAATTTATCCCAACAAGTAGGTGGTGATAACATCATCAATTGACTCTTTGCAAAATTGGTAATACAGCAAATAAAATCAGCATCTAAAATTTTTTGGCTCAAATAGCAACCATAGATATCATAAAAATCACGTGGGCCGTGCATAGTAAAAGAAAATGTAATAGGAAAAGTCCGTTTGGTTATCAATCCTACTGTAGCTGCTTCCATACCAAAATGAACATGTAAATGCGATAATTTATTCTTACGCATCCACTGGCCAATCATTACTGCCTCAACAAAATAAAAGAAGTTATATAGTATTTTTTTTAAATCGAATTTGCCTAAACGTAATGCAAAAAATAAGCCGCTTAGGTAATTTAATGGTTGTGTGAGTATAGTATAAAAATGAGCTTTGCTTGCTCCTATGATGCCATCTGGTTTTATATAATAAGTATTAGTTGCTTCCTCTTGTTCTATGTCAGTTAGTTGTTCTATATCACGGTCCGGAGGATTGATGGATGTTACGCTTATATCAAAGTTAAGCTTTCGTAATGTACTTATTTCACGTAAGATAAAAGTGTGAGAAATAGCTGGGTATTGACTTATTAGGTAAGCTAAACGGTTCATAAATTATTCTCTAAAATATCGTGACTAGCGGAATAATTTGGTATTTTAGTCTGCCATTTATTAGATTACCAGTTCGTCCAATAATAACTTTAGCTAATTTCACAAAGTTGGAACTAGTTTGGCCAGTTGTTTTATCCAATTCAGTTATAAACGTTCTGGTTGAACCTGGAGTTGAAATAGTCACAGTTGTCATTACTGGTCTCGCTGGCATAAAACTATCGCTGTAATATTTTATCCCAACCAGATATTCTCCAGTCTGGAGTTTTTTGCAATCTGTATAATAATGTTCAGGCCCAAATCCTTGTCTATTATCAACATCTAAATAGCCACTATTACCTGTTTTAGTTTCAAAATATACATGAGTTTGATCTGGCTCAAAAATATGTAGATCAATATCATTTTTAGTTGTAAGATTCCAGGTCAAGGTAACTGTAATTGAACCACTTTTAACTACTTTTGGTGGATTGGTTAATTTACTTAATTCTTGTTTTATTTTTGTAATAACTTCAGGCTTTATATCATAATAAGGTGATAAATAAGTTTGGTTAAAATTATGAGCTGGAATAGAACCAATATTATCAATAATTTTCCCATTATCAATTCTTCGCAAAGTCCAATTTGCTTCTAATGAACCTGGTATTAAAGTAATTATATCAAGGTGATTAGTAAGATAAGCATCATTATTTCCAACACGAACAGTCGGAGTTGCTATCCCAAAAGTACCAAAACTTTCCATAGTGATAGCTGGTTTTTGATTGGTAAGCATTTGTTGAGCTAGATTAGTATAAAAATTTCCTTGGGAATGCGAAACTACTAGTACTTTTTGGCCATGTAAAATAGCTTCTCGATATTTTTCAACATGCTGATTCAATTCTGGAGTATGAATTTGATATTTCCAGTTATATATTAATTTTGCTAAATTTATGTACCATAAGTGTTGATCTGAAGTTTGTAAGAGTTGGTTAAATGCAGCATCTGAATAATTATAAGCTAGATCATAGGTAATGCCTTCATTGGCATGATTATCACCCAAATTCAGAGCTAATTCATTCATGGCAGTAAGAGCTTGTTTAGGAGTTGTTAATTCGCCATTGCTAAATACTACTCGGAATTTTTCTGGTTCACATTGTTGTGCATATGCAAAGGAACTAAGCAGAAATAATATTATGATTCTCATGGTAATTATCCTCAATCACAAACTGGTTCAATTGGTTGCATAAAATATGTTCCACTGATAAGCTTACTGGATTCTAAATATTTAAGTAATCTTTCTTCAGTGTTAGTAGTCCAGGCTTCTATTTCTGTAGATAAAGCTTGTCTTACTTCGTAATCACGAACTGGATCAGATAATACCTTAAAAGTACAATTAGTTGCTCTAGCAATTTGTTCGGTTGCTATTAAAGCTTTTTCTCTAGTATTTACTTCCATAAACTGTTGTAATGCTCGAGCTTCTTGTTCTGCTGCTCGTTTGATTGCTTGCGTATCTGAAAATTTTTGTTTAATTAACTGGTCAATATCATCACGTATACCATTGTTATCATTATCAATCCCTTTTAAACCAGCAGTAGTTTGACCTTGGACAGTAGTAAATATAGAAAATTGACTTGGTAATTCTAATAGTTCAGATTCATTACAAGCTGATATTAATAATAATGTTAAGATAACGAATAATCTAATAGACATATTGTTTTCCTTATTAGTTTTTGAATTTATCTATCACAATCATCTTCAATCAGGCTTTGAATTATAGTATTCATCGTATCCATACGTTCTGCCTGAATATTATTTGCAATATCTAAAGCTTTATCATTAGCACCAGATTGAATTTGTGGGAAAATTTCAATTTTATTAGTATTTTTAAATATCATCCAAGTATCTTGCAAAATAGTTATTTGTTCATTTCCTATTTTAGACATAGTTGCAATAGCTTGTTCAAATTTAACATTTGATTTATCTATCTCTTTTCTTAAAATATTTTGTTCTACCTCATCAGTTGCGATAACCAGCATCATCAAATTTAAATGAGCATCAGCTAAAAATATTTTGGCATCACATACAATGTTAGTATTGATAGGATTTGAATAATTACTGTTTATATCTTTTACCGAATTTTCTATAATTGGGGTAGTTTTATTAGTTGTAGAATTGATATTTAATGAAGGTACAGATTGATTCTCTACTTCGTTTAAAGCCTGTTCAATTGCTTTCTTAGTTGTACCAGCGGAAGCCAATACTAAATCAGCAGATGAAAGTAATTTACCAGATATTCTATTAAATTGATTACCACCTTGAATTCTATCTAATTCATAAGTAACATAAGTACTTTCCACTACATCTTCAATTTCTTTTAAACTTTGTTGCAGTTTATTTTGTAAAACTTCCCACTGTCTGCGTGAACTTTCTATTTTGCCAGCATAATTTGGATGTTTAAGCTTTAATTCTGATAGTTTATTAATTTTTTCTTCAGTAAGCGTAATTTCTGCTTCAATTTCATTAATTTTTCTGGCTAGTTCAGGGCTCATTTCCTCCAAAAAAGCATTAACTGCCTGTTGGCCTTCTTGTTTCATTTTAGCTTCATAACATGCTGTAAATGTAAAAATAATAATAAAAATAATAGTTAATTTAATTAATATATTTTGAAGCATATTTTATCCTCTTTAATTTGTAGGATATATAAGTGAGATTCCATATATATAAAATTATTGTAAACTACCATGTGTAGGGACAATCCCTTGTGGTTACCCTGATTCTTTGATTTATTGGCAACTGGGCAACCATAGGATTGCCCCTACACATGGTAATAGTTACAAATTATTGTTATTTCCGTGTAAACGAGAATTTAGGAATATTTAAAATTCTAGATTCCCACTTTCGTGTGAATGACAATATTTTATATATACGAAATCCCACTTAAATATCTTGTTTTAAAAAATGGGTTAATTACAATTATCACCATTAAGAGCTTGAATTACACCATTCATATCATCCATTCGTCCTGCTTGAATACCAGTGGCTATTTCGATGGCTTTATCATTATTGCCTGCATAAATTGCTGGAATAATATCAGTTTCTCTAGTGTTTCTAAACTCAGACCAAGTATTTTGTAAATTAGTCAATTGAGCATCATCAGTTTTGTTTTCATCTTTAAGCATGGTTGCCAAAGCGTTATCAAGATTTATACTGGCTTTATCAATTTCTATTCTTAAATCATCTTGCTCTTCTTTTTCAGTTGACATTACCATCATCATCAGATTTAAACGAGCATCTACCAAAGCTGATTTAGTATCACAAATCGTAGCTGCTTGCACCAATTGCATAGAAAAAATAGCTATAATTCCGCTAATTAAAAACTTTTTCATAATTTAGTTATCCTAAAAGTTAGTTATTTGTGGAATGCTTGGCATTTATCTTTGAGTATAGCTTCACAGTAAGATAACATGTCTTCTGGTTTTACATTGCAATTCTTGTCATAAACTGAATCAAGTGAAGTTCTTACATAATCCAATTTATTAGACCATTTCCATAAGCTGCCAGTCATTTTGCAATCTGGTTCTTTACCACGAAGATTTTTAGCTATTTTTACTGCTGCAATGCAATCACCACTGCTTTTTAATTCATTACAGTAATACATATGGGTGGCTAATAATCCCCATTGATTATAATCTGCAAATACTCTGTCTGTCATACAGCGTACAACTTCTCCACCACGTTTAAAAGCTTTTTCATAATGGTCGTTAGCATCACATTCAGCCATGCCTTCTTTACCGCGTGCATCCTCTGCTGAAGCTCGTAATCCAAGTTTATCAATCAAGCTACACCAAGTCTGCCTAGTTTTAGTCCCAATCATAAACCCAGCTCTCATGATAGATTTTAATTCATTCTTGTCAACCACCATGCACAATAATTTATGTGGTGGTAATTCATTGGCTTCCAAACATTCAGTTCCTACTTTCCATTCCGTGTCTGTAACAGCAGCATTTACAGTAATGCTAAAAACACCTAATATAAATCCTACAATAATAACTTTAGTTTGTGACATTTTTCATCACCCGATTAAATGGTTTTTAAAATTTAAGAAAAGTTTACCTAAAGCAAGGTAGCATAAATAAAAATTATTTGTCAATAGGTCATCAATAATAGCTAACATTTGAATTATAATATTGTAGGATGTAATGAGGAACAAATTGCATCAGTTGTATCTAGTAAATTGGATTTATTTGATGTAATTCGTGAACTTATTTACATCCTACAATTATTGAATTCATAAGACTACTCTGCTATTTATACTTGCTGGTAATCATTTTGCTATGTTATTTTAATCTCATAAGTTAAAATACTTTATGATTTAAATATTTATAAATATTCTAATCAAATAGTTATTTATCGATATATGCTATTTACTAACAATGGAAACTTATATGTCAAATAAGTTATTGAACATTATTGAAATGCAAAAAAAACGTGAGCAAGGTGGTGTCAGTTTTGAATTGAATGTACCAAAATTTAGTCTTCAACGTGGCCAATTTGTTGCTATTGTTGGTGCTAGTGGTTGTGGTAAAAGTTCATTACTAGATATGTTAGCATTGGTTTTACGTCCTAATAGATGTAAAGAATTTCTAATTTCTAATTCTACTGAAACAATGGATATTACCGAAATCTGGAATCATGAAGCAAAATTAGCGGCAATTAGGCGTAATATATTTGGTTATGTATTACAAACTGGCGGTTTATTACCATTTTTAACTGTAGAAAGAAATATTTCCTTACCAATTAAGGTTAAACAAAGTGGTTATTCAGTTGCAGATATATATAAATTGGCTGAGAAAATGGGAATCGAAAATATTTTGCCTAAAAAACCTCAATTTTTGTCTGGTGGACAACGGCAAAGAGTAGCTATTTTGCGAGCTATGGCACATAAACCAGATATTATTTTAGCCGATGAACCAACAGCAGCAGTTGACAAAGAAAACGCTCATATTATTGTAAAAAACTTTTATGAACTAGCTAAAGAGATTGGAACAACTATTGTAATGGTAACTCATGATTATGATTTAGTTAGTGAATTAGCAGATATAACTTATACATTTAACGTTTCCCATGAATCTGCTATTAAAACTTGTTCAGTATTGGAGGTACAAGTATGAAATCTAATGGTACAGTGTTGAGTTTAGCTATGTTTGATTTATTACACGAATGGATATTAACTTTATGTTTAGTGCTTGCAATTGCTGCAATAATTTCTCCATTGTTATTATTAATGGGGCTAAAATATGGTACTATTGCTACTTTGAAAGATAGATTGGTTCAAGACCCAGTATATCGTGAAATCAGACCAACTCAAACCTATGATTATAATAAAGATTGGTTTACTAATTTGGCTAAACACAAAGATATAGATTTTTTAATTCCAACTACTAGAGTTTCTTCTTCAATTATCACGGTTAAAATTCATAACTCGCAAAAGATTTTTGACCTTGTTCCCACCACTAATAATGATCCATTGATTTTAGAAAATGGTGGGATAATTCCACAAAATAACCAATGTGTATTAACTCAAGCCGCTGCGGAAGAAATAGGAGTGGTAATTGGTGATAAATTGGCAGTACGAGTAACCAGAAGTCGTAAAGGTCGACAAGAATTTGCGGAAGCTAAATTAGAAGTTATTTCAATATTAAATCAACGAGCTGGCACTATGGCCAAGATATATACTCCACTTGATTTTGTAGTTGATGTAGAAAATTACAAAGAAAATATAGCAGTACCAACAAGAGCTTGGTCTGGTGGAATTCCAAAACCTTATTTGAGCTTTGATGGTATTATGGTTATGTTAGAAAAACAACTTGATCCTGTCGCATCTAGCGGTCTGATTATTGGTACAGGTATAAATAATATAGAATTGTTAGAACGAGAAATATTTAGCCAAATTACTGGGTTTGCTTTACCGCCAGATTTGATCGCTTATAATTTACAAAGTACTAATAATACAGTTCAAACCGCAAGTTACCGTGCTTTAAAACGTAAATTACGGGGCAAAAATGCAGTTGTAATGCCTTATGTGAAATTAGTCATTAATTTACCAATGGAAATGCCAGTATTTGGGATTGCTTTAACTACTAAGAATCAGCAACGACTTGGTTTAAATCTACCGTGGGGTAAACTAGCAAATACTTACCAAAAGCAGCTATTAATGCCTAATACCAAAAATGGAAATATAATGGCTAGTTTCAATGGGTTAAAAGGATCAATCAAGTTCCCAGTAGCTATTATAGGCGAAAGTCCAGGTAAATACGCTATTGCTCCATTGGAATTATTAGCAACTTTGCGTACTGGTTTACAACGAGAAATAATTTTTGATGAAAGACAGCAAATGTTTTTGTTAACTAAGTTAAATTATGGAGGATTTCGTTTGTACGTTAAAACTATTGATGATGTACGAGGAATTTATACTACTTTAATTAAACAGGGAATTGAAGTAGTAGCAAAATCAGATGAAATAGAGCGGATCAAAATTCTGGATCGAGGTTTGACTAGGATTTTTTGGTTAGTTGCTATCGTTGGAATTATTGGAGGAATAGCGGCATTGATAGCTAGTCTTTATGCAACAGTTGAACGGAAAAAACGAGAACTTAGCATAATGCGATTAATTGGTCTTTCTCGTTATCAAGTATTTCGCTTTCCCATTTATCAAGCCTTGGCAATGGCAATATTGAGTATTTTAGTCGCTGTATCAGCTTATTTAGGTTTAGCGTTAGTGATAAATTTAGTTTTTGCCAGTGATTTAGACATGGGACAACAGATTTGTCATTTACCGAATAGTTATATATTGAGTGCTGCCTTGCTGACAATTACCGTTGCTTTTTTAAGTGCTATTTTAGCGGCTTGGAAAACTACTCAGATTGAACCAGCAGAAGCTTTAAGAGAAGAATAGTTAGTTATGGTGGATTTATTACTCATTGGTAGAATAAAAATAATCAATCTAAAGTATGCAGAATAAATATTTTTCGTAGGATGCAATGAGTTTACGAATTACATCTTGATGCAATTCATACTGCATCCTACATTTATATATCTTTATTTAGGAAAGATGTCTATTACTGTTAAAAAAATATCAATCTTTTGGTTTTTTATCTGAAGCAAATATTAATAAAAGGCCGATTACAGGTGTTAATAAAATAGATCCAAAAAAATATCCCCAAAATCCCCATTTACGATTAGCACCAATTAAACCAATAAAAAAACTTAATACAATAGAAACTGCCAAAATTTTATAGTGCATATTTTCTGACCAAATTAAAAGTTTATAGATTTTTTAAATCTACTAATTACCAACTCAAATCGCCGATTCTGATAACGACCTTCTTCAGTATCATTCGATGCTAATGGCTGAGTTTCACCTTTTCCTACTGTAAGTATTTTCTTACGAGGGATATTTTTAGAAATCAAATATTTGGCAACATTATTCGCTCGTGACAAAGACAATAAATTGTTAAATGATGGTGAACCAATATTATCAGTATGAGCAATTATTTTTATTTTTTTCAAAAACTTGTCATCTATGGTTTTAATAATAATGTCAAGTTCTAACTGGGCTTGTTCTGTCAAATTTGCACCATCATAAGGAAAACTATCATTGCCATTTTTAATGATATTTTCGGTTTCAATGATAACACAACCAAGTTTATCAGCTACAACATCGATTCTTGTATTTGGACATTTATCTCTATAATTGGGTATGCCATCTTCATCAGTATCAACTGGACAACCGTGAATATCAACTCCACGTTTCAATTCTTTATTACTGTTATTAGGACAAGCATCAAGATAATCCAATATTTTATCCTTATCAGTATCAATCGGACAACCTCTCTTCTTACCAGTCTGATAAACACCTTTAGCTAATTCTTTTACATCATTATTTGGACATTTATCTTGATAATCAAAGATTTTATCTTTATCAGTATCAATCGGACAACCGTGAATATCGACCCCACGTTTCAATTCTTTATTACTATTATTAGGACAAATATCTAGATAATCTAATACTTTATCATTATCAGTATCAATTGGACAGCCTTGCTTCCTACCCTTTTGATAAACCCCTTTAGCTAATTCAGCCAGATCATTATTTGGACATTTATCTTGATAATCAAAGATTTTATCTGTATCAGTATCAATCGGACAACCTTTTGCATCAACTCCTTGGCTAATTTCTAAAGTCGTATTTTTGGGACATATATCAACATAATCAGGAACTTTATCATTATCATTATCTATCACACAACCTTTCATTTTGCCTTCATGATAAATGCCATTAATTATCTCCTCTTTACTACTATTAGGACATATATCTTCATAATCAAAGACTTTATCATTATCAGAATCTAACGCACAGCCAAATTCATCAGTACCTTTACTAATTTCCAAAGGAGTTTCATTAACACATTCATCAAGATAATCTGGTAACTCATCATTATCACTGTCAATCGGACAACCTAAACTCGGCCCAGTAGTAAAAACTCCATTAGTTATCTCTTTCTTAGAATTATTAAGACATTCATCTTTATCATCTGGTATGCCATCATGATCCTCATCTGGGGCACAACCATTTTTATCAACCCAAGAACTAATCAACAAGTTATCTGGACATTTATCCTTATAATCAGGTACTCTATCTTTATCAGTGTCTATTGGGCAACCATATTTATCAATTCCGCCTATAAATTCATGAGGTTCTGTACCCAGACAAGTATCTAGATAATCTAAATAACCATCATTATCGTTATCGGCTGGACAACCTCTTTCTTTACCATTTTGATTTACTCCTTGTAAAACTTCTAGTTCGGTATTGGTTGGACAGGCATCTAATTCATTAGGTATATCATCATTATCAAAGTCAATGTTACTACATTCTTCTACATAAGGTAATTTAACAGATGTTAGTTCATCATCTTCTGGATTATGGATAAGCTTATATCCAAACTGATTATTTGGTTGCACAAATTTAACATGTAGTTGTTTACTTTTGATATCTCCGTTATGTTTAAAATCATGTTTACCAGTGACTCCTTCACAAGATGGCATATATCTCAATGCTTCTGCTATTTTTATTGGAACTTTTGATCTAGCTCTTTTTATACCATGGGTTAATAATCTGATAATATCATAACCCAATGCTGATAATCGATCTGGCGGAATTTTATAATTCTTTTTATATTCCCGAATAAATTTTCTTACTACAGGATTAGTACTTTTATCATCAAATACAGTTAATGCAACCGATTTATTTTCGCTATCATCAATTTCCCATTCTCTAACTGTCTCCCAAAATCTTTTTGTATCTAATGATTCATTACCAATAAATGGCACTAATATATTCATATTACGACTTTGTTTATATAATTTGATCGCAATACGACTACTAGTAGATATAAAAATAGCATCAAATTCATGCTTTTGCCTAATTTTTTTAATCTCAACTATTAGATCAGTAAAATCTTCTTTAGTTTCAAAAAATGAACGACGTACTATAATATTAGCATTATAATTTTCTACAGCATTAAATACAAAGGCATCTGCTAGTTCAGTTGCATATGGACTGCGATCATGCAGTACAACTATTCTTTTATAATTAGATTCATTACAATAGCTTGCCAATGCTTGAGCCATTTCTTCATTAGATGGTAATAGTCTAAAAATATAACTGAAGTTATGAATAGTTAAATTTAAATTAGTACTAGTGGGAGCGATAAACAGTATGCCGTGATTTTGATAAACTACTGAGGCAGGGATGGCAAAAACAGATCGGCGATGTCCTATGACAGATATAATTTCTGGATTAGAAGCAAATGAATTAGCTACTTCAATAGATATTTTTTGAGCTTGTCTTACTGGTAAATAATAGGCTTCTAGCTCATCAGTATCAACTATAATTTTAATCCGATCTCGATTAATTACTCCTTTTCTGTTAATTTCTTTGACGGCAAGCCTAACCCCTTTCATGAAATTATCATCTTCTTTTGGCCAGGCAACCCCTATTAAGATGTCTTCAGTTTTATCAGCTAATTCAGCTCTTCTTCGTTTAGAATCTTCATATGTGTCATAACATGAATTTAATGTAATTAATAACAAACAAAATATTATTTGTTTCATTTCAATTAACGATCCATATTCAAAATTATCGGTAAACCTTTATCCCCAGAACCAATAACTACAATCTTAGCATTGGCTGATTTTGCTAAGTCTAAAGTTGCATTAATTCCTTGCCAAGTCAATAGGTCTTTACTTAAAGTTTGAGAAATAATATCTTGATATTGTCTAATACCTTCAGCTTCAATATTCTTTCTTTCAGCTTCTTTTTCTTCAGTCAGTAATCTAAAATCATAAGCTTTTAAATGTTGTTCTGTCACTAGTTTATCTTCAATAGCCTTACCTATTGCTTCTGGTAAAGATACTTTTCTAATAATCACATCATTAACTTTAACAAATTTTTGACCAAGTTCATCCAATGCTTTTACAATGATGTCGGTTAAAATATTTTCTTTATTGATATAAATATCTTCTGGTTGGAAATGGCCGATTTTTTTCCGTAAGATTGATTCTATTTCAGGGATAATAATAGTGTTAACATAATCTGGGCCAACTTGCTGATGTAATAAACCTACCATTTCATATTCTGGATGAAAACGGATGGCTAATTGTAATTTAATCGGTAAACCTCTATTAGTCAATACATCAAAATCATGTAATGTAGTTTGAATTCTAACATTATATATATACATTGTATCCCAAGGAAAAACTATATGCATCCCTTCAGGATATACATAATCAGTGATTGTTCCACCAAATAAACGTAAATATAGAACTCCAGCTTGACCAGACTTAACTGTTACAAAGATTTTTGACCAAAAGAAAAGTATTAATAACAATAGTATTAATGTGGTTATAATAATGGAAGGTAATTTGCGTTTAACCCAGTTACGAAATCTTTTTATCATTTTTTATTAATTTATGTACTCAAAAACGTTAAAAGCATAAATTCTAGTTAATTTTTTGGAATACAAAGTGTGTGTCTGAACGTTTCTAATTTTATATCTAAACTGATAATAATCTTAACATATCACTATTTATGAAGCAAGTTTAATAAATTATTGAATTATCTATATAACCAAACTCACATTAATGACATGATTTCAACTGATTATGTTCAACACCTAAATACAAATACAGTACTTACCTGATAGATTTTTTTGATAGAAATATGTTCGCTCCATGATCAACATTGGTAAATTGAACACTTGTGTTATCAAACAAGTTTGTCATATTGAACATTTTCAAGTTCGTTCACAAACTGCTATAAGTAATCATATATTTGCATCTGTGGCTATGTGCGTTTACAATACTTACGTGTTACTGATTTAATTGATAATTTACAGAGAAATTTATTTAATGAAGTTATCTCTATGTTTATTTAAAATTTTATGCTATAAAACATCTTGATTCTTTAATTCACAGAAAAATTTCTCTATAATTTATTTTAACTTAACTTTAAGTTATTAGAGATATTTTTTTATCTATTTGTCAATGCGTAAGTCCTTAAGATACTATAAATATGAACTATTTAGTTAAAAATATATATAAAAGAGACGATATTATAAATAATACCATGAATATATTTAATCAATGGTTAAATCGTATTAATAATAAAGTGTTTTTAGAACACTCAGCTGGTGGTAAATAAAATTATTATGCGTGCATTTATCCTGTTAAATTGCCTAATATTATCCTCTCCAATCTATGCAATTTTAACTATTGATATAACTGGTGGTAGTGAACAAGGCGGTCAACCAATTGCGATTATTCCATTTGCTCAAACGATAGAATCTTTGCCAGAAGATATAACTGATATTATTTCCAATAACTTATACCGTAGTGGCCGTTTCACAATAATGCCAGTCAATTTATTACCAGAAACTCCAATCTATGCTAATCAAGTAAATTTTCCCCGTTGGCAACATAGCGGAATACCATATTTAGTAGTTGGACGAATTGGGAAAAACTTTGATGGTTATACAGTGGAATTTGAACTGGTTGATATTGCTTCACATAATAAAATCATAGGTTTTCGTTACAAGGCTAATTTACAAACTCTACGTCAAGTTGCTCATCAAATTAGTGATAAAATTTATGCAGTTTTGACTGGTGAACAGAGTATTTTTAATACTAAAATTGTTTATGTAACTGTGCAGGATAAACAATACCAATTATATATTGCTGATGCTGATGGGGAAAATCCTCAACTGATGCTGAAATCAACCGAACCAATTTTATCTCCAAGTTGGTCTCCAGATGGTAAACATTTAGCATATGTAACTTATAGTAGGGTTAAAAAATTCAAACGAATGAGTGTTTATATCCAAGATATTCGTACTGGTCATCGAACTCGTATCTCAGCTCATAAAGGAATCAATGCCGCTCCAGCTTGGTCACCAGATGGAAGAAATTTAGCATTAACTTTATCTAAAGATGGCAATTCAGAAATTTATCTTTTATCTTTAGCTGATAAGAATTTAACTCGTTTGACTTATAACCATGTAATTGATACTGAACCAGAATGGTCACCAAAAGGAGATTATTTAGTATTCACCTCAGACCGTAGTGGAACTCCACAAATTTATCGTATGTCTCTTACTGGAAAGGATACTAGACGACTAACATTTACTGGTAATTATAATGTTCGCCCACGTTTTTCACCAGATGGCAAAAAATTGGCTTTATTACATAGCAATGGAAAAGGTTATAAAATTGCCGTATTAGAACTAGCCACTGGCAAATTAAATGTTCTTACTACAACAAATTTAGATGAATCTCCCAGTTTTGCTCCTAATGGAAACATGATTATTTATGCAACCACATCCAAATTAATAGCAACTTCAATAGATGGAAGAATTCAACAAAGTATTGCCGTAAATATGGGAGATAGTATTAGAGAACCGGCTTGGTCGCCTTTTTTTGAATAAGCTACAAACATAGGAATTTGGGATTGATTTTAACTAATTGATATAATTAATTGTTAATGAAAGTTAAAATCATTAGTAATTAACCATTCTTAATTCACAATTAGACATCCGATTCATTTATATTACCAAAACTTAACAAACATTAATAATAGCACTCCGAAGAGAGGGTGAATCTACCAATGACCTGATGAAAATACCTCTAGCTCCATTCAGGTCTCGGTCAAGTGTTATACCACCTGACCTAATTACTCTTGACCCACCAACATTTTTAACTTCACCAGTCCAACTAACTGTCTTACTAGTATAAGCTTCGCAAACGTCAATCACTTTCTTGCCAAATTCGAGAGCTTTATTTTTCAGACGTATTTTAAATTTATGATGCGACCAAGTCAACATAGCTCTTACAGTTTTTGAACGTAATTTACGACCAGATTTACTTGCCATCTGACTGGTTTCAAATGTTGGTAATAATATAACATCAAAATTATTCACCAAAAAATAAGCAGTTTTAAAGTGAATTTCTTTGACTAAGTTCTTAATTTTCTTTCTGATTCTTGCTTGGGCTTTTTTCATCTCTTGTTTAGCTTTACCAGTTGCTTGACTAGTGCGAGAAATCAAATCGTCCAAATAAAAGCATAGACGTTGAATACGCCCAAAATCATCATACCCAATATGTCCAGCTAGATTTTCAGAATAAAATGTTTGAAATATCCGCACTCCCGGGTCAAGAGCAACCACACGTCCTTGGTTCTCGGCTACGTGGGTTGTTATTTTATGGGGTACGGATATAAACCACTCATTATACTGATAAATTAATCGACTATCCAGTGGTGATTCTGGTAAAGATTCACTTAAATATAATCCTTTCCCAGAAATTCGTGGATAAATTCCACTGCTTTTAATGGCAGACTTAGGAATATAACAAGACTGCGTTGGTGCTTTTCGACTCCTAAATTTAGGGTGTGTTTTAGCTTTCCAATATGCTTGATGTGCTTCCTTAACCGCAATTCCTTTAATTTGAAAAGGTACGTCATCACACCATTTTGGTAATTGCTTCAATAAATCTTTTTTTATATCCATCCAAGATGGGGAAAAATTAATACAGGAACGAAGATAAGCAATGGTTTGATTGAAAACATAACGACTACCATCCTGCCATCTTTTAAATATCTTCTTTTGGTTCGGGTTCGGATAAAGCTTTACGGACTTGGCTTTTATAATTTCTAAGTCCGTGCATTCTGCAACTGAAGACATGTAGAATGCTGAGTAAGTCAGTGGTAAGCTCTTGTTCTGGGGATAAATTAGTTTGCTTGAGAACCACGATTTTCCCACCGTTTTGCTGGACAATCCATTCAATGAGTTCAAATCCGAATCTTGCAAGGCGGTCTTTATGGGCAACCACAATTTCGAGCTTATCTCCTTGCATTGCTCGTCCCAATAAGGATTTAAGCCCTTTACGCTTATAGTTGAGTCCACTTCCAATATCTTTGATAATTTCGGCTTTGGGATAGTTGGCTCGCATGAATTCGATTTGTCTGTTAAGGTCGTCTTTTTGCTTGTAACTACTGACTCGACAATAGCAGATGGTAACAGATTGTTTTTGCAAGCCAAGGTAGGCTTCAACATTGTATCGCCTGTGTCCAGCTTTAGTTTTATAAGATTCAATTATTCCATTATCTGCATAATGCCTTAATGCCTTAATGTATTTGGATGCAATCCTAATATTTGACTAGCTTCTTTACTGGTTATATAACCCATGTTAAAATGTTATTTATTAACTTCATAGCTATAATTTGGGCTGGTATAAAAAATACAAGGTTTATTTATGAATATTTGTTAAATTTTGTTATATATTGGTTTACTATATGCTAACCTTCCTAAATAATGGTGTATAAATGTAGGATGCAGAATGAATTGCATCAAGATGTAAATCGTAAATTCATTACATCCTATAGGAAAGCATGGGGAAGGGAAATGTTTCTGGTAGGTTTCACTCAACCATACATGATTATATTGTTTTCGTTATTTAGGAAATATGTCTATTAAATAATTGATTTTGAATTTAATTAAGAATTGCTATAATTAGGATTTTTGGCTATTTGTTTACTCGCTAATGCTTGAATAACTTTATCTTTGTTTCCCATTGCGACCACTTTTCCAGCATCCATAACTATCAAACTATCAACTAACGATAATAATGAAGTTCTATGAGTAATTAATAATAATGTTTTATTGGCTAAATTTAACTTAGCTTTGAACTGTTCTTCAGCATTGTTATCCATTGCATTAGTAGGTTCATCTAATAATAATATCTGCGGATTAAGTAATAATGCTCTAGCTATGGCAATCATTTGACGTTGGCCACCAGATAAACCAACTCCACGTTCTCCAACTGGCATAGCAAATCCTAATGGATGTTGATTAGTGAATTCAGTTACTCCAGCTAATTCAGCAGCTTGCAACATAATTTTATCTGTTACGTGAGTTGCTCCTATTATAATATTATCTTTAACGCTACCATAAAATAATTCAATTTCTTGTGGTACATAACCTATTTGACGGCGTAATTCTATCGGATCAAACTGTTGGTTATCAATCCCATCTAATAAAATTTTACCGTTATCTGGTTGATAAAGTTGTAAAATTAGTTTAGCTAAGGTACTTTTGCCAGAACCAATTCGACCAATTATACCTATTTTTTGGCCAGCTTGAATCTTTAACGTAATTTCACTGAGAACATTCTGCTCTGAATAGCTGAAATTAACTTGTTTAAATTCAATATTGCCAGTTAATTTAGGATGCTGAAAAAACTTTTTTTGGATTGGTCGTTCTAATGGCATTTGCATGACTTGATTAAGTGTGTGTAAAGCTGCCACCGAATGATGATAACGAGTTAATAAACTAGCAATTTGGGTCATTGGGGCTAAAGAACGGCCAGTTAAAATACTACAGGCAATCAACGCTCCCATTGTTAGTTCTCCGGCTACAATTAAATAGACTCCATAGATTATTACAATAACAGTTGCCATTTGTTGGATAAATAAAGCAAAATTAACTGATATTGCTGATAATAAACGTGATTTTAAAGATGATTGGGAGATGGTGATAATTAATTGTTCCCATTTTTGTTGCATTTGACCTTCTGCACCAGTAGTTTTAATAGTTTCCATACTAGTCAAAATTTCTACCAATAAAGCATGTTTTTGCGTACTAGCCTGAAATGTTTGTTGAATTACTTTGCGTAACGGAATCTGGATTAACAGACTAAAAATAATTATCACTGGCATAATATACAAAGGAATCATGGCTAATTCACTATGCAATGTCCAAATAATCACTATGAATATCAAGGCAAATGGTATATCAATCAAGGTTGCTAAAGTGGTGGAAGTAAAAAAATCCCGAAAGCTCTCAAACTCGTGTAAATGATTAGTAAATGCTCCCACTGAATTGGGATGGGAAGCTCGTTGCGTACCTAATATTTGCTTAAAAATCATATTAGCCAATAAAATATCAGTTTTTTTACCTGCAATATCAATAAAATAGCCACGTAAAGTCCGAATTAATAAATCAAAGCCAAAGACTATACTAACTCCAATTGCCAATACCCATAAAGTTTCTATCGCATGATTAGGAACTACTCGATCATACACATTCATCACGAATAAAGGTGATGCTAATGCAAATAAATTGGTAAGTATCGATGCTACCATTACTTCAGTATAAATTGACCATGATTTAACTAAAGTTCCCCAAAACCAATTAGTATTAGATTTGCTAGTAATATTGCTACGAGCATCAAATTCATACATTGGTTGGGATAATAAAGCATAACCAGTATAATGAGTTGCTAAATCATAATTGGAGATTGTTCCTTCACTAGTTGCTGGTAAAATAATTTGGCTGGATTTAGGAGAATATTTAGTTAATACACAAGCTTGTCCATCTTTTAATAATAAGACTGCTGGTAATTCTAGTTTTTTTAATTGAGTTTTTTTATAGTTAGTGGTTAAATTAGCTCTCTCGGCAGCTCTGATAAATAGTTCAGGAGTGAAACGTTGTAGAGGTAAACTAGCTCGAATAGTTTCAGCAGAAATTGGCTGATTATATAGTTTGGTTAAAATGACTAAACATTGAAGTAAGGGATCATTTTCCCAGTAATTAAAATTTGTCACAAGTATTTGAATTTTTAGATAAATAGTTAATTAAATATTAGCAAATATTCCAACTGATTTCAATACCTGTGCAGTTCTTCAACGAATAGGTAAATTTTTAGGATTGTTAAATCCGCCAATTAAATCAGCTAATTTTTT
>JASFYV010000137.1:0-3532 GCA_045046925.1 Candidatus Marithrix sp.
TCTTCAATAATCTATTGCACGTTTTCTTAAATCTTTACTATAACTCATTTCTTTTTATATATAATTTTATGGATTGATTTTATAGGAATGTTACTATATCATGACTAGTATTAGACATATTTATATGGGAATTTTTGACCTTGATACTACTCTGGTAGTCTTGCTAAGAAACGTCGTAAGGCTACTTGGAGTGATGACTACAGGGCTAAACTCGTGTTTGGATTATAATTTTAATGCGGTCGCCCTGGAAAGATGTCTAATAATTAAGAATTGCTATAAAATAACAAGTATACTAAAAAGTTAACTTATTATTAAAGCAGGCTAAATATGTATATTGGTATTATTGCTGGTGAATTATCTGGGGATTTGTTGGGAGCAGGGCTGATTCGTCAGCTTCGGGTTCACTATCCCACTGCCAAAATTGAAGGCATAGGTGGGCCACAAATGATAGCTGCTGGTTTTAATAGCATTTATCCTTTGGAAACCCTATCAGTTATGGGATTAGTTGAGGTTCTTAAACATTATTCTAGTTTAAAGCAATGTAGGGATAATCTTCGTGACCATTTTATAAAGAATAAACCTGATATTTTTATTGGAATTGATGCTCCAGATTTTAATCTTGGTTTAGAAAGAAATTTGAAACAAGCAGGTATTCCCACAGTACATTATGTTAGTCCATCAGTTTGGGCATGGCGTGAATATCGATTACCTAAAATAGCTCGAGCTTGTGATTTAATGTTAACTTTATTTCCATTTGAAGCAAGTTATTATGAAAAACATAAGATTCCAGTTAAGTTTGTTGGCCATTCCTTGGCAGATGAAATTCCGTTTCAAATTGATCAAAATACAGCTAGGCTTAAATTAGGTTTGTCATCTATTGGTACTAAAATAGCCTTATTGCCTGGCAGCCGTTATAATGAGGTAAAACAATTAGTTAGGCCGTTTTTACTTACAGCTAATTGGCTATGGAAACAACGGCCTGATTTACATTTCATAGTACCATTAGCTAATCCTAATTTACGTCAGTTATTTTTACAACATGTGGATATTGTACCAAATTTGCCTTTAACTTTATTGGATGGGCAAGCTCATGATGCTATGACTGCGGCTGATGTGGTAATATTGGCTTCTGGAACAGCAACTTTGGAAGCAATGTTGTTAAAACGACCCATGGTGGTAGCATATCGACTGGCTAAGTTGACTTACTGGTTAGCTAAGTTATTAGTAAGAGTACCTTATTGTTCTTTACCTAATCTTTTAGCCCAAGAAAGGTTAGTGCCAGAATTTTTGCAAGAACAGGTTACTGTAGAAAATTTAGGTGCTGAAGTATTACGTTGGTTAGACAATCCAAATCAAGTTGAAATTTTACAGCAGAGGTTTTTAGAATTACATAAAATTTTACGTTGTGAAGCAAGCAAACAAGCTGCAATAGCTGTGTTGTCGGTGATTGAAGATTCTAAGGATTTAAGGTAATATTTCCTATGTATATTCCACCGATTTTATCGGTAGCTATTTATGCTTAACTGAGGTTCAATCTTCATATTTACCAGCTCAATACCATTAAGTTAAGCAGGGCGAACACATAGGTTCGCCCCTACAATAATATATTGTGTAGGGGCGTGTCTGCCCTTAACTTAATGGCATTGATTTACCAGCTTTGCTCAAATTTCTTTCGTAACCATACTGCTATCCCATTCATAACTATTAAAAATCCTAATAATACTAGAATAGCTGCGGCAGTTTTAGCAACAAATGCTCGTTCTGGGCTATCTGCCCATAGGTAAATCTGTACTGGTAATACGGTTGCTGAATCAGTCATTCCTTGTGGTATATCAACGATAAATGCCACCATGCCAATCATTAGTAAAGGAGCAGTTTCACCTAA
The DNA here is from genome assembly GCA_045046925.1 of Candidatus Marithrix sp. Lineage (GTDB taxonomy): Bacteria > Pseudomonadota > Gammaproteobacteria > Beggiatoales > Beggiatoaceae > DRQV01. Next base: position 1,886 of record JASFYV010000137.1, read on the forward strand.
CGCTTGAGCTAACCCAATGATAGTTCCAGTTAAAATACCTGGCATAGCTAACGGTACTACATGATGAAAAGCTACTTGAATTCTGGAAGCTCCCAATCCTAACGCTGCTTCTCGCATTGATGGAGGCACAGCTTTAATAGCAGAGCGACTAGCGATAATTATGGTTGGTAAGGTCATCAGTGCTAGTACCATACCTCCAACTAAAGGAGCTGAACGTGGCAAACCAAAAAAATTGATAAATACAGCTAATCCTAGTAAACCGTAAACTATAGATGGTACTGCGGCAAGATTATTAATATTAACTTCGATAAAATCAATCCATCGATTGCGAGGAGCGAATTCTTCTAAGTAAACTGCTGTCATGACTCCAATTGGGAAGGATAATAATAAGGTTACTATGATAGTGTAAAAAGAACCCATGGCTGCTCCTAAAATTCCAGCTAATTCAGGCTCTCGTGAGTCTCCACTTTGGAAGAACCAAATATTTAAACTTTGTTGAAAACGGTTCTGCTGTTCCAATTCAGTAATCCAATCTGCTTGTTTATCATTGACTCGGCCAAATTGTTTATCACTTTTTAGATAAGTATCAATATCATCATCAACTAACAGCCATATAGAAATAGTTTTACCTAATAATTCAGGATTAGCTTGTAACTCATCTCGTAATTGATATTCAGAATTAATACTAACTAATCTTAATAAAGCTCGTTTATCAGCCCGTTTTTTTACCTCAGGAAATAATTGATATAAAGATTGTTTAATAATACCTCTAAAATTGGCATTATGTAGCTCATCTTCAGTAAAATCAGTAGCAATATTTAGCTTTTCTGGTGAAAAATGAATATCTAGTTGTATTTCGTTTTGGACGAAAGCTGGCCATGCTTTTAGCAACATATCTGTTATTAAAATTAACAGACAGGCAAAACCAGTCAAAACTGCTAATAAACTGAAAAACTTAAAGCGTTGTTCTTTACGATAGCGTTTTTTTAAACTTTTTTTAATTTGGTCGGTATGGTTCATATTATGATTGATAATATTAATTCACAATTATAATTCTAGTGATATGGTAGGCATATAGCATTTCCCGATTCAATTAAATAAACCTCCCCTAATCCCCTCCTTAAATAAGGAGAAGACGAAAGGGGTGGTTTATGTGCTTTATACAAACGGGAAACGCTATAAATTTATTCACCTTACCAAGCTAACCTGCTAAAGACGTAATAGTAGTTGTTAATGCAGTATTTAATAAAAAGCAAAGTACTATTGATATTGAAGCTAATATATTACTTAACAATATTTTATCTTTTAATTGGCAGATAAATAATTATAATCAAATAAATTATTATAGATAAAATAGAAAAACAGGTAACATACCATCAATAGTAATGATAGTAATAACACTAATTATACTAACTATACTAATCACAGTAATATAAATAAAAACGATGTTATAAATCCAACTATTAATGATAAAATGGGTATAATTCTTTTCATATATATCTGGTAGTCATGTAAAGGTAGTGCTATACGGGGCTGTATTCAAGTTATCATTGTAATGATGTATAAAAGAATCCCTACCCAAATAGCTCCAATATGATTGTAAATTTTTTTTGAAAAAGAAAGTGTTTTTCTTACTAAACGAGAAAT
>JASFYV010000138.1:0-12691 GCA_045046925.1 Candidatus Marithrix sp.
TTACCCCAATGAGCAAGCATTTGTTGTGATTTTTGTACATAATTTTTTTGAACTTCAACACCTGTATAACTGCTAGCACCATTAAAAAGTGCCCATTGCCCTGCTGCTCCATAGCAAGAACCTAAATCAAGGACATGTTTACCTTTCACTAGATTTTTTGGTAACAATACACTGAATTTAGTTTCAAAAAAAGATTTGCTAATAGGATTGAAACCACGGTTACGTCGATTATCATCTTCATAAAAATCAGGAAAATCATCAAAAGCTAATTTTTTCATTATTTATTCCTTTATTATAATCAATTTTACCTTAAGGTATTATTTATGCTGTATTAATGGCAACATCGCACTACCAAAACTTGCTAACTAACAGTTAAGCCAAATTGTGGTACAAATACTAAACCAAGATTAACCGCACTGGGTGCAAATACCATTAAAGATGTTACACTAATATTTTTTTCATATTCTTGACTTAAATCAAATAAATCACACAAATGATTTAAATCTTGTTCCATTAAAATAACCTCCGCCATATCTGTAGCAATATTTGATGCACCACGTAATGATACTGATACTGTGGCTTGTTTTAAGGCTATCGCATCATTAATACCATCGCCAATATAACAAACATATCGTCCTTCATTTTGTAATTGTTCAATAATTTTGGCTTTATCTTGAGGTAATACTTCTGCATGATAACTGATGTTACGCAGTAGATTAAATGTAAAAAAGATAGTTATTTTTTGTATAGCTTACCGATTTAGTCTAATGGCAACCATAAAGAATTGCCCCTACATAACGTGATGTGAGTAATCCCTTGTGGTTACCCTAATCAATTTCCTTCATTGGATTCTTTATGATGTACTAGTGATTCTTGCTCAATTACATGAATGGGAAGAACTTCGACTTTATGTCATATATCTTCTTCCCTATTCTCCTAAATTAAAAATTAATTGCTTAATATTTTAAAAAAAACATTAGTTTCCAATATTTAATTATTCAACAAAATGGTAATATACTTTTGTGTACTTACTTAAAAGTATAGCAATACCCTTTGGATGTTATTAAATAAGCGTGGTAATACTCAGGAACGAAAAGATTTAATGGAACGTTAAGTATATTTCCAAACTATTTATTACCTTTGCTATGTGGTTGGGTATAGGATTTTTTGGTTAAATCAAATCTATTTCCATTGCTAAACATAAACGCTTGGATTTTATTCAAGACTGATTTTCTTAAAATTATTAAGTTTTTAAATATTAAAATAACTTGGATATTATTGTATTAAAACTGAATTTTTTACATTATCATATGGAAGCTAGAAATTTTTTCATAAAAAAACGACAGGAAAATATTTAACTTACGTTTAACATTATATACAAACATTGGATTAACTATTCAGGAATATTACCATGAAAACTATTATAGTATTATCATCAGCAATCGTACTAAGTCTTGCAGCTAATATCACAACAGCTCAACGTTATGAGCAAGGAAGTGGTAACTATGCTCAAATGCAGGCAACAAGGATACAGAACTTAATGGAACGTTTTGATGTTGATCAAGATGGACAGATTACCCTTGATGAAGTTCAATCAGTACGCATTACTCATTTTAATCAAATGGATGTTGATGGCAATGGATTAGTAAATGCTGAAGAATTGGATAATTACAGAACTGCAATGAGAGCTCAAAATAGTTCTATGCAAGATCGGCGGGGTGGCAAAGGCTGTCATGGTAACAGAACTGATAGGACTGAACGTTTAGATAATGATGGAGATGGACAAATTTCTGCTAGTGAATTTGCTGCAAATGTACCTCTATTTGATAGATTTGATGCTGATGAGAATGGAATTATCACTCAGGAAGAGCTTAGTCAAAGTCGTAGAAATAGATGAGCTTGTCACTATTAGCAATAATGGGCATATCCCCTACTAAATCTATTCATGTAGGGGATTTTAATAACATATTCTATCAATGATATACTATTAAGCTTTTATCAAAAATTAAAATAAATATGTTTGAAACAATTAGAATTAAAAATTTTAGGACTCATATTGATACCAGTATTAATTTAAGTGATTTAACTTTGGTAATAGGTGCAAACAATTCTGGTAAAAGTAATTTACTAGCAGGTATAAGTCATTTTGCAAAGCTGGTTAGTCGGGCATATCCAGGAAATAAACGAGACAAAACAATTTCTTATAATGATTTTTTTCCACATAGGCATAGTTTATGTGATGAAAAAGAACCCATGTCATTCTATTGTTCATGGAAAAAAGATATATATCATTTTGAATATGATCTTGTATTGATTCCAGATGTTAGAAAAATATTATGTAAAGAAAAGTTAAAAATTTCTGATAATAGAGAATTTACTCATGGATATGACTTAAATTCATCTGAAATATTGTTACGCACAAAAATTTCTGAGCAAGGAATTGGAAAAGAACTTTTGAGTGTGATTGAGATTTTTTTCCGCTCATTATCTTTTGCATTTTACTATAACTTACAACCATCTTTCCTTAATGGAACAGGTATACCTTTTAAGTATAATCATTCATTACAAGATTTTACTTCTGCTAGCCATACTAATTTTTGTCAACAGTATGAAGAACAAGGGAAAAGACCTAATATTGCAATAGGATTAGGAGAACAAGGCTATAATTTTCAAGAATTGATAAAATATGTAACAAAACATGATGACCATACCTATGGACGTTTTAGAGGCTATTTACAACGATTTGTGAAATCATTTAATGGAATTATAATTGAGAGAAGTGGGGTAAAGTGGCAATTTGATATGGGAGAGAATAATTTTCCATATTATGATGCTGAAAAAGTTTCGGATGGCTTGTTAAAAGCTGGGGCAGTAGCATTATTATGTTCTATGAAAACTCCTCCATCTGTAATAATGCTTGAAGAAGTTGAAAATGGTATTAATCAAAAAAACCTTAAAGAGTTTTTAGCTTGGTTAAAAGCAACTAGCCATCTTAATGCAACTCAATTTATTTTAACATCACATAGTCCTTCAGTAATAAGAGAGTTTAATAAAAATTTAAATGATGTATATAGTGTTGTTTTAAAAGAAAAAAACAGATATGAAAGTAAAATTACTAATTTAAATGATGCCTTAAATCCATTGGTAGACATTGGTGCAGTTAACGAAGATGCAATAATAGGTTATAAAGAAAAAGATGGCAAAAAGATTGTCCAAATAAGAGCTTATGAATTAACAGAGCTATTTTATAATGGTGTTCTAGGAAATCTTTAGTAAAAACATTATGAATAGTAAAAAAATAGCTATTATTAGAGATGGTTATAGTGACTTTATGGTATTAAAATCTTTTTTATCATCAGTAATTTTGAATGAGCAAAATATAAAGTTAAGCGATAAGAATTTCTTAGATTCAGAGTTAAACATAGATGATGCTATAAATAAGTATTTAGATTCAAATAAAGAAAATAAAGAAGCTAGAATAAAAAACCTTAAGAATAAAATACTAGGAGCATTATATGCAGCTTCAACAAAAGAATCGCTTACTAATAAAGATATTATTATTTTAAATTCTGATGCAGAACAAAGATTAATGCAATTAAAAAATTTCTATAAAGACGGGAATAGGGAATTATATTCTGTGATTCATTTAGCAATTGATGAATTTTATGAACAAATGGTAAATCAAGGATATGGATTTAAAGATTTACCGATTATAATTCCATTAATCCTTTTTCCAAGCATTGAAATATTAGTTGCTGCATGTTATTTGTCAGGTGTTGATAGAGAAAAAATGAGGACATTAAGGGCAAAACCAGACTTAAAAATCAAAGTTTGGGGTATTGAAAACATACCAGTTGCAATTGAAACAGGGAAAATAGATGAAGTTTTAGAATTTTGTTTTGACAAAGATAATACATCTTCTCTTAATGAAATTTATAAATATATACCAGAAGCTAGAAATCTTATACATATTTTAAGTTATCCAAGTTTTAGTACAAGCCACTAAAAGTGAAAGACATTTCAGATGATTTGCTTATGCAACAAATTCAAGCTGGCGATCATCAGGCCTTTATTAAACTTGTTGATCGTCATCTGACAGCATTACATAAATTTGCTCAACATATATTGGGTAATCCTACAGATGCTGATGATATTGTACAAGAAACATTTGTACGAGTTTGGCAAAAGGCTCATCAATGGAAACATCAGGCAAAAGTAACAACTTGGTTACACAGTATCACCAATAATCTTTGCATGGATTTTTATCGGAAAATTAAAGTAAAAACTATTGATATAGCTGATGTTGAACTAATAACAGCCCATCAACCAGCTACCGATAAACAACAGCAAGATGTTAAATTTCAAGTACAAACTGCACTCCAACAACTCCCAGAAAATCAACGTAGTGCTATAGTTTTATGTTATTATCAAGATATGACAAATCGTGAAGCGGCAAATATATTAAATGTTAGTATTTCAGCGTTAGAATCATTAATGGCAAGAGGCCGACGTAAACTCAAAAAAATATTACAAACCCAATCAGATAATCTATTGGGAGAAATATAATGAATAAAATTACTCATCAACGATTTTCACAGTTATTAGATACTTATGGTGGAAATTCTAACCGTTGGCCAATTGAAGAAAGAGCTACTGCATTAAAATTACTCCAAGAATCAGCAGAAGCATATCGTTTACAGCAAGCTGCTTTAAATTTAGATAATTTGCTGGATAATGTAACTACTTCATCCCCAACAGCTATGCTACGCCAACGTATTCTCGATCAACATTATAAAGAACCATTACAAGATGCTTGGCAATGGCTTATGGGAACAAGTGTGCGAGAACATTTTTTACGACCAGCATTGGTATTTATGATACCGTTAATTTTTGGTATTTTTCTTGGCTTAAATTTAGAAAATTCTTCAATGGATGAAAATATGTTATTTGTAGAAGAAGTAAATTTATTAGCTTTGAGTTCAATGGAATAATCATGAAAAAATCACGTATTTTTGCAATTATTTTACTTATCTCATTAGCTTTAAATTTATTTTTAGGAGGAATTTTTGTTGGTAAATTTTCAGGACATAAATTCCAACGGCATAATATGCAACCAAGATTACATTGGATAATACAATCATTGCCAGAAGCAAGTCAGATAAAAATTAAGCCATTAATGCAAAAATATGATCTTAAAACTGAAGCTCAAATATTAAAGATTAGACAAGCTCGTAAAGAGGTTCATAAACAATTAACTGCATCAGATTTTAATAAGGAAACATTATCCCAATCTTTGGCAATACTTAGACAAGAAACAGAGAAAACTCAGCAACATATGCACATGCAGTTGTTAGAAATTGTTAGCCAATTAAATACAACTGAAAGACAGCAATTATCCAAAGCAACGCATAGAAAACCTCGTTGGCAAGAATAAATTCTTAACTGCTGTCCACTTTAACCCCATCTTCATAGAATGGGGACTTGCCTATAGCCACCGAGCTTATTTCTTTGTGAAAGACCTAAGATTAATATTAGAATCAACGACTATGACAATCGTTACTATAAGAAATACGAACAACTGCTAAAACAGAACTATAATTTGCTTCCATCACAAAATCACTCCAGAATAACGATTCAACTACATCCTAAAAGCTAAGATGGGCAAATAAAACTTTATGATATTGAAGCTATTTATCCTAAAATTTTCAATGTGTAATAATATGTCCCTTCCAAATTCAAACTTGCTATCAATCCCAACCAAAAAATATATAGATAATGTGAAGAAAAGAATAATGAGTAAATTATTTTGTACCGATTATTACCAATTAACTATGGTATCTGCATATATTTTATGTGATCGTGCTAATGATATAGCTGGATTTGAGGCATTTGTTAGAACAATCAATCCTCTGGACAAACATCTATGCAACTCATTATGAAATTGATAATAATGCCCATAATTCTGTAACTAAATTCATTCAGCAAATTCGTTATGATCTTACAATTAAGAAAGCAGAACTATTTGATATTTTTTGGAAAATTATCCAGAAAGATTTACAAGATAAAGAAATATTAAGAAGTAAATGGTTGGATTTAGATACTAAGTTTGAATTCAATCTCCTTGAATCTAGTTCAATAATTAAACCATATATACCTATATTTCAATATAAAGGCCCGCGTTGGTTAGGACAACTTATAGAAACTCCTATTTTATTGTTGCTAAATTCTCAGATTGGTTTAAATACTTTTAAAAAATTTGGTAATGATGACCTTGGTGGAACTTTATATAATAGATTAGCTGAAATTGTGTATCAGACCGGCAATTCGACTTATCAAAATTATCTACAAAAAGTACAACAAAAACTTGATAAATATCGTAAAGTTTTACCGACTGAAATATTATTATTGGAAGCAAGTTTTAGGCGATCTCCAAGTTATAAAGTTGCAATTGATGTGGCAAAAGATTCAATTCTACGTGGTTGGAATGGAACTAGTAATGTTGGTGCATATATTGATGGCGGACTTACAATTGACAAGAGTTGAATATGAGAGAAATGGGAATATTTATCGGCCACAGAAAAATAGTCAAGGTAAAGAAAGCATTGGTGGTTTGAAAAAAATTGTTACTGATGAAAATTCTTATTGGTTTGTAAATGGACAGAAGTTCTCGGAAAATTTTGCTGAAACTAAAAATGTTAAACCTACTATGGAAAGAAAATGATGAAGGTAAGTTTACTGATAATTGATCCCCAGAATGATTTTTGTAATCCAAATGGTGCTTTGTTTGTGCCAGGTGCAAATGAAGATATGCAACGTTTTTCCACGTGGATACAAGAATCTCAACTTGATGAAATTTATGTTACGCTTGATAGCCATCATCTATTTGATGTTGCTCATCCTATTTTTTGGCAGAATAGTAAGGGAAAAAATCCAGCTCAATTTACTATCATCACTGCCAATATGGTAAAAAATGGTGAATGGGTTCCGACTATTCCAGCTCTTACAGATAGAATGATTAATTATGTTGAAACATTGGAAAATAATGATCGATATCCACTTTGTATTTGGCCACCGCACTGTTTGATTGGTAGTTGGGGGTATGGAATTGTATAGTGTTTTGTTAGAATGGGAAAAAAATTTAGCTATGGTGAATTATATTACTAAAGGTTCTAATCCTTATACTGAACATTATTCAGCAATTAAAGCGGATGTTCCGGATTCTGCCGATGATTCTACCCAAATTAATACTAAATTGATAACTAAGTTATTGGAAGCTGATAAGATTGTGATAGCTGGAGAAGCAAGTTCTCATTGTGTTGCAAATACTGTACGTGATATCGCAAATGAGTTTGGGGATGATTCATTGGTTAAAAAATTAGTTTATTTAGAAAATTGCTGTTCGTCAGTTCCAGGATTTGAGCAGTTTGAGACTGATTTTATAACTGAGATGAAAGATCGAGGAATGCAAATAATTGTTCACTAGTCATTAAAAGCATCAATTATTGTTTCTAAACGAGAACCTAATATTCTCCAATCTACATTATTTTCATAACCAATAACATCAATTCGTGGCAATAATCTACCTTTAATAATATAATATTTTCCTTTAAAAGTAGGCTCAATTCCACGCATTTTACATACACCTTTCAGCAATTGGCAGCCCCAACCTATTTTATGATAGTAAAAATTTTCAAATACACTTAAAATGCTACGTGATAAAGCATCAACTGCTGCTCCACCACCTAAACTAGATAATGCTTTCACAGCTTTCTGGCTAATTTTATGTGGTAATTTATCATTATCTGGAGTACCAATAAACGCATCAAATATAACCGGATTCCAATTAATTAACGTTAAATCATGAGCATAACCAGATAATAAACCTTGTATTTCACCAAATTTAGTTACTTGTGAAGTCAATTTTTGTAAGTTAATACGATTTATATCAATATTAGTGTTAAACTTTATAATATCATTATTTTCTAGTTCTGCTCCAGATATAATAATATTACCATCAAATACATCAGCTTGTAAAGTTCCATCTATCATTAACCGCTTATTTTTATAGATAATTGTTGGTATATTTCCATGAATATTACCCTCTAAACTATTTAGAGTAGGAATTAATTTTGCGATAGAAATTGGTTTTAATTTAGCTTCTTGTAATTGCCAAACTAGCTCTTCAGTACCTAAATTTGCTAATTGAAAATACTTGATATTAATAGAACCATCATAAATAGGTTGTCGCCAAGGTTCTAATAGTTTTATATTTTTATTAGTTAAACTAAAGTTAATTTTACTTGCATCCAATTCAATTCCAGCAATATTTATTTGTGACCAACTTAAATTACTTGGCAGTTCATCATTGCTATGCCATTGAACTGTGCCTTGTAAACCAGTTAAAGCAAATTCAGGTTTTTTTATAGCAATATCTTGCAATTTACCAATAATATGTTGTTGTTCTGATTGCCAATCCAAGAACATTTGTAATGAACCAATAAATTCTAGCTGTTCAATATCAAATTCATTATTTAACCAAGTCTGTAAATATTGCTGATAAAAACTTTGAAAAGGAGTTAAAGTAGACTGTGCAATAAGTTTATTGATGATAAATTCCTTCCCTGTAGTAAAATCTCCACTTGCCCGTATAGAGGTTATATCACTGTGAGTATAAGTAAAATTATTTAGCTTTAATTGTTGTGGCTGCCATATTAAGTCAACAGCTATTGTGAGTGGTTGTTGGGGATAAATTACAGTATAAATTGGGTCAATTAGAAAATTACCATTTCTGATAGTTATATTGCCAATTAGTTGTTGTTTTAAATCTGAAATTTTAGTTATTGTTGTTGTGATTTTAGTTGCTACATTTTGGCCAATATTGTTAGCAAATGTAAAATTCAAATCATTACTTTGAGCAGTTATAGTGAATTGTTGAAATCCTGTTGCATCCCCAATAGCTTTAATTGTTAAATTTATTTTACCTTTTATATCTAAATTTTCTGGTAAATCTATGAATAAGCTTAGTTTAGTTAACAACTTTTCTAAAATTATTCGGTTAGCATTTAATAATACATTCCAACCAGAAGAGGTTAATTTAGCTTGTAAAAATACTTTACCATCAGCAATAGCAAGTTGATTTAAATTTAAGTAGGTGGTTTGGGAAGCAAAATGGTGGGTAACAGATAGATCAATTTCTGGTTTATCTAATAATTTCCAATCCATATATAATTTAGCATTTGGACAAGTTATTTGAACAGTACTATAATGAACAGATTTACAACGTAACTTAATGTTTTTTAATGGAGTTTTTAAGTTTGCTAAGGTTAAAGATGCTATATTTAACTCTAGTCCAATAGCTTCCGATAGAGTTAATTGAGTAGCTATATTTTTTATTTGCCAATCGATATCAGTTATTGAATCTAGTTTAAGCTCAATATTATCAATCGCAAATACTGGACTGCTTAATACTAAAAACAATAACCATCGCATATACTTAAAAAACTGCTTGTTGTTATAGATGCTATATTATAAACTGAATTAAGAATTAAGAATTAAGAATTAAGAATTAAGAATTAAGAATTAAGAATTAAGAATTGCTATTGATACTCATCCATTTTTTGCATTAGATAAAAAGCTAGTCTTACAAAATCGGACTCGGTTAAAATACCAATTATTTTCCCATCTTTAAAAACTGGTAAACAACCATGTTGTTGTTCAAGTAAAAATTTAGCAGCTTTACTTAGGTTAGTATTTTCCTCTGCTACAACTACATCGGTAATCATAACTTCACTAATTGGCACATGAGATTCCAGTTCATCACGTTCCTGTGTATCAATATCAGCCAATGCAGAAACAGATGCTGCTAATATAACTTGTTTAGTTAATAAACCAATAAATTTACCATCATCGTCAATAATAGGAATATGTCGTATCCGATTTTCTAACATTAATTCCCTAGCCTGATGAATCGTATTTGTAGGTTTGAGCGTATATAATTCACTGCTCATTAAATCTTTGACTGTAATCATATTTTTTATTAATTCCAATTAGGACGAACTTTATAAAGCATGGCTTAATAGACATCTTTCCTAAATAACGAAAATAGCTATGTATGATTGTATTAACGATATGAAATTAACCAAAATTAGCTATTACGGATTTTATGTAGGATGTAATGAGTTTATGAATTACATCTTTCGAGTCACATTTAGACACACGATTGATGCAATTCATACTGCATCCTACATTTATATACCATTATTTAGGAAAGATGTCTAATGTAGAATCTAAAGAAAATTTTAGTATTTACCGATTGATATATAATTAATTGTGAATTATTAATGAAAGTCAAAAATCATTAGTAATTAATCATTCTTCATTCACAATTAAAAGTACATTCCAAAATATCCTAACATATTATACATTAGCTATAAGTCCGTCCATACTTAAATTATTGCTTCAATTGTTCAGCGATTTTAACTACAGTAATTTTAGATTTTTTACCAGCAATACCAAAATCATTATCATTAGTAAGAACTATATACTGGTCATTTAACAGAGCTAAACCTTCAATTTTAGGAGATAAATCAGATAGTTCATTGCGAGAATCAAATACTAATTTTTTAGTTACTGAAGTGATTCCTTGAATATTTAAATTAACCAAATTTTCTAATGATTGAGTATTTGTGACTGAATCCCATTCAGTGGTAAGGATATTAGTAGCAATATCTAAATTGGAAACTTGATATAACTTAGTATGCCGATTAACTCGTTCTATTAAAACTAGTTTATTATTTTCTAAAGCTACCATATCAGTTATTTTAACATCACTTTGTTTGTCGGTATCATCAAAAGTAAAAGTTTCTGGTTTATCAAGAACATAAACATACTCAGCCATCATATTATCAAAGTCACCAAATTGTTGTAACAGAACTTTGAATATTCGGATATTACGAGAAGTGCTATGAGCGGCAAAATCTGGATTAACTAGTGGATTTTGAACTGCAAAGTATAAATAATTTTCATCTGGACTAATTGCTAATGCTTTGATACCACGGTTTAATCGGCGTTTTTTCAAGATGGCTGGCAAACCACCAGTTACTCGGTAATTAGCTTGGCTTAAATCAACTGCCATACCCTCTGGTACAATGCGTTCTAAAATACGTCCATCTTTAGAAATATGAACTAAGCTAGGAGCATATTCTTCCGCTATCCAAAAATTACCATTAGATAATCTGATAATAGCTTCTGGATCAATACCTTCTGGATCAAAATCTAGCAAATTACCTTTATTATCATAGCCTTGTTCTATGGTGGCAATTCTTATTGGGTTAGGTAAACCAGAAATAGGGTCACCATCTCGATCTTTAATTTTAATTGTTTGTATTACTTTATAGCCAACTTTAGCCCCAAAAACTCCACTGGTATCAAGGTTAAATTTATAAATAGTTGGAGTAAAAGTAGGCATAGGAAATATTCTCCCACTTGCAGTGCCACAAAAATCTTTTATTCCTAAGTAGGTATTACTACTACTACAGGAAAAATTTGGTCCTCTATCAGTGATGGTATAAATTTCATCAGACGGGTCATCTTTAGCATGAAAAGCTCCACTACCAATTCCTACTTCAAAACTTAAAGTTTTTTCACCTTTAAAGGTTACTGTTTCCATTTTTTCATTAATATCAATTATTTCTTCACTTAGAGTAAAGTTAGAAATAATTTCTTCCTCATCATCACTACCACAACTTACTATGAAAAGGCTGAATAATATAATATAAAATAAGCGTAAGTTCATATACTCTCCTTAAATAACCTCAAAACATGATATTATACAGATAAATGATAACTTAAACAATTTTTCATTGCTAAATTGGTATGAAATCAAAACTTCATACTAAGTACTAGACCCTTTTATAGTAATTCTTAATTCTTAATTAAATTCAAAATAAATATTAATTATTTTATAGATTTTTCCGTTTGTATACCTCCACCTAAGCTACAATGCCATTAAGGGCAACTGGATTGTCCCTACATAACATAATGATTTGTAGGGGTAATCCCTTGTGGTTACCCTAATTAATTGAAAATAAACTAGATAAAATTCAATCAGATTATTGCTTTATTATAAATAATTGGTAGTCCTAAAATAGATAGTGGTAAACCTGTTATATCTTTGATACTTAACAGGTTTTTGGAGACCATCACTACTTTGTTTAAGACTACCAAATAATTGTATTAGAGTGAATTCATTTGGTGATAGGTAAGAAAATGGTGTATTAGAAAATACTGTTAATGACGCATAAGATATGGCGAAAACTTTAAGGCAAGTTGGTTTTGAAGTTATTTTGAAAACTAATTTAAATTTTGAGGAAATGGACTAGAATCAGTTTTAACAATATCCTTTCCTAAGTTAAGAGGAGAAGGAAGGGTGAGGTTAGCTACTAGAATTATGGTTAATTACATACTTCATGTAGGATGTAATGAGTTTACGAATTACATCTTTTGAGTCACATTAGATACACGATTTATGCAATTCATTCTGCATCCTTATATATTTTAGGAAAGATGTCTAATTAGTCCTGTATCAATAAGAGTAATTGCTCAGCCCCCCCCAAATTAAGAAAAGAGAGAATTAAAAGGAGAAAGAACATTTTTGATAGAATGAAAAGTGGATAACCCCTGACGTTTACCA
>JASFYV010000139.1:0-7365 GCA_045046925.1 Candidatus Marithrix sp.
TGAGAGATTCTTTGTATAATATACTAGCTAATATTGGAAAAAATTATAATATTAATTTTACTTAATTTTTGGTAATATAATTTTGTCTTCCTACTTAACCTAATTTTACAAAGAATTTGTACAAATGCAGGCCAACATTTACTTTTCTTCAATATCCATTCCACATCTTTTTGAGGAAAAGGAACGTGATTTAACAATTCCTTAGCTTCAACTACTGAAAAAGAATCTAGTTTTATTTCAGTAAAGATATTTTCTGCTGGTGAAGTCTTTCCAACCTTTTTTGCGCATTGGTTTAATTTTTCTAGTGAAATACTAGAAGTCATACAAAATCCTAAATTAGGATTATTATCGCCAAGATAGCGTATATATTGCCAAAACCTTTTATCTAACTCAGATACTTCTAAGCCAAATTTGATATTATCCATTAAAATTACTGTTGGTTTAGTTAAACTATCATTAAGTATTTCGGTTAAATCATATAAGTCTCTAGCATCATTACGCAAGTGTAATTCCATCAATAAATGCCGTAAAAATCCTTCTAAACTATGAACTGCCACATTTGCAAAGTCTACAGAGATAAATTTACATTGCTGTTTTAGCCAATTATGACGTTGTCCTTCTCTCAAATCATTACAATTGTGTATTGATTTTAAATAATTTAATAACGAGGTTTTTCCACTACCTTTATTTCCAATCACTACAACATGTTCCAAAGGATATTGCCGCCAATTATTAAAAATTCTTTCCAAAATATCATTACGTCCAAAAAATTGACTAGGATGAGTTGTTGGTCCAATTATAGGAACAATTTTTTGTTTATGTAAAATATGCGGGTATTTCTCATCAATTTTGGCTGCTTTAAAAAAAACTTTACGTTCTGAATCTGTTAGCATCAATATATCAGCAAATTTTCGTACTGTATTGTGATGCCTAACACTAGGAAGTTTTCCATTTTTCCAATAATAAATTACTTGCCTATCTATTTTATCTGCCCGATATGCCAAGCGTGAATCGGATATACCAGTACGTCTAGTGTATTCACATAATAAATCTTTAAAGCTATTATTAATTCTAGGCATAATATTTTATCTATTCAAGTTAGATTTAACAGATTGTTAAATATAAAAGCATCTTTTGTCAGTTTGTTAAATATTAAACCATTTAGAAAATTTTTCATAATCTTAAAAATAGAAATAGAGTATATGTTATACTGAAATTAATTTAACAATTAACTATAAATAAATGTTATACAACATCTTATATTACTTAGATTTATGAACAAAAGTTTCGTTATATTAATTATCCTATTCATAGGTATAGGTTTATTTTCTCGCTTAGAGCCAGTATTTGATGAGCAACGTATGTTAAATACGGTATCTGAAGATGGTTATCTGATGATGACGATTGCTAGAAACATAGCTCTTGGCTCAGGTATGAGTACTGCTGAGGGGACTATACCAACGAATGGCACACAGCCTTTAACAACTTTTTTATGGTCTGGAGTATACTGGTTACAAAATGGCGAAAAAATTAATTCCATATTTTGGATTACACTATTAGAATGCCTAATTGCCACCTTAGCCGCTTTTTTACTATGGAGATTTGGGCTATATTTATTGAGAGAACGTCCCAACCATAATTATATTGCCAGTTTAGCTGCTGCCACTTGGTATGTAAGCCCATTTATTTCTAATCACACTATGAATGGATTGGAAACTGGATTCTATGGTTTAATGGTGATATTGGCAATTATGTTTGTAGTTGCTAGAACTAAATCGTGGACTATAAGTTATTCAATTTTATTAGGAAGTTTCTTAGGATTGGTATTTTGGACTCGTAATGACGCTAGTTTTTTAATTTTAGCAATTTGCTTAATTCACTTATTCATGGGAGAAAATAAATTCTGGCAACGATTTTGGCAAGTAAATATCATGGGAATAACCTCTGTTTTAGTAGCTTTACCTTGGTTAATTTATAATAAACTAAATTTTGATAGCATAATGCCAATCAGCGGCCAAGCCCAAGCTTTAACAGCCGAATTAGGGCAGAATCTATATGCTTTACCACCAGTATTAGTAGAATATTTCTTCGTATTTTTACCCATTCCCAATAGTATCCAAAAACTCACTCCAGTCATCTTGCTTTGTATCGGTATATTAATAGGAATTTTTTTCATACTATCACGTTTATGGTCATATTTACAGTTGCAAGAACGTAAAATATTTGTGTTAATCGCAATTTATATGACTGGATTTAGCTTATTTTATGGCTTATACTTTGGGGCTGCTCATTTTCTAAGTCGTTATTTCTTCCCATTATCACCATTTTTAGCCATTTTGTGGGCTGCTATAGTAGTTTGGATATGGCAACGAATTCCTTGGCAACAACTACGCTATGGAATGGCAATCTTATTTGCGACGATAATAATTGGCTTATTTGTACGAAATTATTCACATAAACATCAACATTTTCAGGTTGTAGAATGGGTTGCCCAAAATGTTGCTAATGAAACCTGGGTAGCAGCAGTTCAAACTGGAACTTTAGGTTATTTTCATGATCGAACGATTAATTTAGACGGTAAAGTTAATCCAGAAGCTTTGGAAGCTCGTAAACACAGACAAGTATTTCAATATATTTTAGATAAAAAAATTGAATATCTAGTTGATTGGGTTGGAATTGCTGAGTGGGTAGAAAAACCACATTCTAAAGAATCAGTTAAGCTTGAACAATATTTTGAGCTATTAGTAAAAGATTCAAGCCAAAATTTAGCAGTGTTACGCAAAAAGTTATAGAGAATTTCCATGAAAAAAATTATATTTTATAGTTTAATATTAGTCAGTTCAGCAGTGTTAGCTCGTCCAGAAATTATTAAAGAAGGTGTTATATACTATTCGGATGAATCCTTCCAAACTGGAATAGTTAAAGATATTATTGCTGAAAAAAACTATGAAGAAATTTACCAGTTTTATACTTATTATGAAGTATCTTATGATGTAGAAAGAAGAGTGAAAATATTTAAAGAATATAAAAAAGATAAAGTTATCTTTGAAGAACATTATCAATATGCAAACGATGGCACACCAACCAATACAGTGTTAATACCAATCACTCAATAGGTTTATTGGAAATTCCTATTAGGATCATTATCTCATAGAAATATATATGCTAAATTACCTCAAGTATTTCCTGTTATGTAATCTATTAATTTCAATAAGTTTACCAGCCAATGCCCAGTCCCAGCTGACAAATAAAATAAATAAAATCTTAAATGCAACTTGTTTAGATGACAAGCAAACTTCTGTAAGTATAGTAACGTCTTCAGACGGTGAGTTGGTTTATGTTTATAATACTCTTAAGCCATTATTACCAGCTTCAGTTATGAAAATTATTACAACTGCTGCCTCTTTACATTATTTAGGACCTGAATATCGTTTTAAAACCAAGGTTTTATATAATGGAAAACGCAATAGAAATACTATTCGTGGTGATTTAATTATGCGTGGTGGTGGTGATCCTAGGTTTTCTACCGAAACACTTTGGCATATTGCTAATCAAATAAAAGATAGTGGAATTAATAAGATAACTGGTGATTTGATTATAGATACTTATTTTTTTGATGACTATGATCGAGCTCCAGCTTGGAAAGTTGATCGTACTCAAAAACCTTATGACGCTAGATTGGGAGCTTTATCATTAAATTTTAATTCAATAGCTGTTCATGTTCTACCTGGCAATCAAACTGGTAATAAACTTAATATTTGGTTAGAACCAGCTCCAGACTATATTAAATTAATCAATAAGACTAAAACTATTAAACGTGGCAAAAATACAGTATGGGCGAGTCGTAGGAAAAGTAATGATATTCTTGGTCAAATAGAGATATTAGTTAAAGGTAGATTATCTATTCGTTCCAAAGAAAAAACTATTCGCTTAAATATTGAAAACCCTGCTCGTTATACTATTGAAACTTTTAGATTTTTATTGCAAAAAGCTGGAGTAGAAATACAAGGTGAGACTAAAATTGCCACAGCTCCAACTAATGCTACTGAACTTTATTCTCATTTATCAGAACCTTTAAGTTTGATTTTAAAAGAATTAAATACATTTTCTAATAATTTTACTGCTGAACAAATTATTAAAACTATTGCTGCTGAAAGATTTGGAACTCCTGGTTCTCATGCTGAAGGATTAAAATTAGTCACTGATTTCTTACGCATTCTTAATGTTGATGACACGGGAATAGCAATTGTTGATGGCTCAGGTTTATCCAGAAAAAATTTAATGACCACTAAAGCGATTACTGATTTACTTACTGCAATGTATTCAAAATTTGATTCTGGGCCAGATTTTATCACTGCATTACGAGTTTTAGGAACTAATGGTATTAATTCCAAACGGTTATCTGACTCGCCAGCTAAAGGTCAAATTCGAGCTAAAACTGGCACGTTAAGAAAAGTTAGTACCTTAGCTGGTTATGTTGCCAACCATGCAGGAAAGGTATTTAGCTATGCCTTGTTTTTAAATAATAATCGCTGTGGATATTGGAAAGCCGATAAAATAGAAGATAGTATTGTTACAGCTATTTATGAATTGAGTGGTGATTAAATATGTTAGTAGATTCTCATTGTCATTTAGATTTAATTAAAGATACCAACCCAGAACTTATAATTAAAGCTGCTCAGGCTAATGGAGTTGGACATTTTTTAAATGTAGGGCTTGAGCTTGATCATATACCAGTTTTATTGGATATAGCTAGTCGTTTTGAAAACGTATCAACTTCAGTAGGAATTCATCCTAACAACACTGATAAAATAACTGCCGATGTAGCAACTTTGACAACAGCAGCAGATGATCCTAATGTCGTTGCTATTGGTGAAACTGGATTAGACTATTTCAGATTGTCAGGAGATGCCACCCAACAACAGCAACAGTTCCGAGTTCATATCAGAACTTCTAAAGAGATTAATAAACCATTAATTATTCATAGTAGAGAAGCAGCTAAAGATACCATTCGTATTTTACGAGAAGAACAAGCTAGTGAAGGAGTAATGCACTGTTTTGTAGAAGATTGGGAAGTAGCTCAACAAGCTATGGAATTAGGCTTTTATATTTCTTTTTCTGGAATCGTAACTTTTAAAAATGCGAAGGATTTACAATTAGTTGCCAAGCAAATTCCACTAGAACGTATGTTAGTTGAAACAGATTCACCATATTTAGCTCCAGTACCACATCGTGGCAAAACTAATCAGCCAGCTTATGTTAAACATATTGCTGAATTTATTGCCAATTTAAGAGAAGAATCTTTTACTAGTATAGAGCAAGCCACTACAGAAAATTTCTTTAAACTATTTAAAACTGCTAATCAAAATATTATTTAACTTTTATTGATAACTTCGGCAGGTTTATCTAATAAATTACGTGATGAAACCGATTTAAACTAAAAACTAGTTCTAAAAATATAATTGCCCAACCAGAAATAGATAATTAGACATATTTCCGGTTTTGATTCTTATGACTTCTACTGCACTAGATACTCTTGCATAACCAATTGTTTGTTTTAATATTTTAACCTTGTCTCATTAAATAAGGCTTCAATATGGCCATACTGTATCGTCTTGTACCACCTTGAGTCCGTTTTGGTTGTATTTTTCCTTCATATTCCCATTTTTTCAAAGTGCCTTGACTAACTCCAATCTCTACTGCCGCTTTCATTATTAAGCAATTTATATATGTGCAAATTGTCAAGTGCTTGCCCATGCTAAGGCATAGTTATGAATATCTTGCACCCATTCATTCAGTGGTTGTGGAGTCCAATATAATGGATGCATAGGAATGGTTCCGGTACGTCCTTCTGAGTCTTCTAATTCACAATATGGTGTATGTAAAGGTGCTGCCGACCAAGCTCGAAGAGGATTGCGTACTACTGGAATACCAGCAATATTAGCCATTGCAATTGCTTCTACGGTATTTAAATATTTTGATTTGCCATGTCTGATTTCTATATCGGCAGTTGTGGTTGGGTCTAAAATAAAGGCATCTATTCCACTTGGTCCTGGAGTCACAATTAGATAATCAGGATGAGTTTCTGTCACTTCTTTACAAACAAACCCACTGGGATGACTACGGCGACGTGATAAACGTGGTTCTATCCAAATACTTAGTTCTACATCAGCTTTATATAAACGCACTTCACCGCCCAAAAATAAAGCTCCTGTTGGGTCATCATGCCATATCCAACCTAAGTTTTGGAAAGTAGTTAACAATTTTACTCCACACCAACGTTGATATAAATAAGGAGTATCAGCGATTTCAACATTTCCATGTAGTAAATTATGTAAAAAACTAGGTAAATATTCTTTGGGTTGGATTAATTGTTGGGCAAATCGTCTTAAACGTAACCATGCTTCTGAACGTGGGTATGGATTTGGTAAATTGGAAGATGGGACTAATTGCATGCGTACAATGCGTAATAATGTAACCTTGGCATGTTCTAATTTTTTATAAGCTTCATTTAATCTGGCACGCATATTTAGTAAAGTTGCCCTGTCGTTCTGAGCATAGCTTGACTGTCCTCGTTGAGTTAACAAAGAATCATCGATATATTTTATAGTACGAGTGTATACTTTCTCTAAAGCAGTTCTTTGCAAATCTAATAAGTGCATTAACCAACGCAAAGGCAAAGTATTAGTTTCGGCTGCTGGTAAAAAATTTACCCAATGAGCTGGTAGCAAACGTTTATTAGAATCTAATTGATAATCATTAGGTCGACGGGAAAATGTTGCTCTTTTGGGTGAGGGAGTATACCTAACCATAACTTTATGAGTTGAATCAGCAGTTTGCAATTCAATAACTAGTTGGGGGATTAAATTGGTCAAAAAATCTATAGATTTCAATAAGGCAGTGGTACTAGCTACGGTTCCCATATCTGTAGAAACTCGTTGAGTAGCGTGTAAACCAGGCAATAATAATTCTGAAGAAAATGCTTTTAAATCATCAACAAGCTGCTGGATAAAGGGATTCATAAGTAATACCTGTTTAGTATATAGTTACTTTATTTTACATCTTTTTTCATAATCTCAAGCATTTCTTTTAAGTATTTAACTTCAAGTTGGAGCTTTTCTATAGTACTATTTAAATTCAATAATCTTTTTGGAAGGCCAAATCTATCGCCTTATTGAAGTCATCGCAAGTATTTTTCACCCATTCTATAAGCTCTTGAGTTTATGTATTACATAGGGTAGTCCTAAAGAAAGTAGTGGTGTATAATATATGTGAATTAAGAGCTAAAAAATTATTTTAAAAATCATATAATTAAAAATTGTAACTTCAGTAGATTTTTAACGTGCATTTTTTAACTCATTGTTT
>JASFYV010000140.1:0-4464 GCA_045046925.1 Candidatus Marithrix sp.
ATTTTTCTGAATTAGATAATATGTACCTAACTATTAGGGGTAATGAAATTTCAGTTACTTGTAGCTGTGGTAGTACTTTTGCTACTCGTTCAGTTGTAAAAACAGACTTAAATATTGAAGTTTGTTCAGCCTGTCATCCTTTTTATACTGGTCAACAAAAAATTATTGATACGGCTGGGCGAGTAGATAAGTTCCGCCGTAAATATGGAGACAGACAGTCAGGCACTAGTGCTTAAATTTATTGATGTTTCGGTTCAGTCTCGAAGCATCAATATGGAGATAACATGGCATCTGAATTGTATAATGATGGCAAACATCAATGTATTGGTTTCTGTGATTTAACTTTGAATGGAGGAGTTCAATCTAACCAGTTTTTAATAATTGATGGTAATCATTGTGCCTTAATCGATCCGGGTGGTGAACTTATTTATAAAGATTTACTAATGTCATCTAATGAATATATGCACGGTAAAACCTTGGACTATGTAATTAGTTCACATCAATATCCAGATATTTTATCTTCATTAAGTGAATGGCTAAATGATAGTGATTGTAAAATTGTAGTTTCAATTCTTTGGGAACGTTTCGTTACAGACTACATGAATTATGATTTTCATGGACGAATTATTGGTATTCCTGATGCTGGAATGAAAATCCAATTAGGTGATTCCGAACTTATCGCTATACCTGCCCATTTCCTGCATTCTGATGGTAATTTTCAATTCTATGACCCGGTTAGTAAAATTCTATTCTCTGGGGATATGGGAGCTTCTTTATTTTTGCGATATTCTGAAAATGTAAATAAACCAGTTGAAGATTTTGATGCATATGTATTTAATATTGAAAGTTTTCACCGTCGTTATATGTCGTGTAACAAAGTATGCAGATATTGGGTTAATATGGTGCGAAATTTAGATATAGAATGGATAGTACCGCATCATGGTCGTTGTTTTAAAGGGAAACCAATGATAGAACGTTTTTTGAAATGGATAGAAGAATTGCAATGTGGTACCGATTTAGTTACACAAGATAATTATAAAGTTCCATGATTTATTTTGAATTATAACATCATTATAATAACAGTTTAATCTTTGCATTCAAATAATTATGAAATATTTTACTATCTTTTTTTTATTAACCGTGACAGTTTATGCTGATGAAGCTCCAATAGTAAATCTGCATACAAATTTTGGTCTAATTGTTTTAGAACTAAATCCAGCTAAAGCTCCAAAAACTGTAGCAACTTTTCTAAAATATGCTAATAGTAACTTTTATGATGATACTGTTTTTCATAGAGTAATTAAGAAATATATTATTCAAGGTGGTGGTTATACCAAAGACTATCAAAAGAAAATCCATTTGTATGATCCTATAATTAATGAAAGTAATAATAATTTAGAAAATTTATATGGAACCATTGCAATGGCCAGAAGCTATCGTGATCCAGATTCAGCTACTTCTCAATTTTTCATAAATCTTAAAGATAATTTATCGCTTGATTATAATGATATTACTGAAGAGATGGGTTATACCGTATTTGGAAAAGTGATTGAAGGAATGGATATAGTTGAAAAAATCCAATATTTTGAAACTGGAGCTGGTGGTTCATTAAAAAAACATGTTCCACAAGAACAAGTGATTATTGAAGTGGTGGTGGTAAAAAATATGGCTGGTACAAGACCAATTAAAGCAATAGAAGAATCCACTGGATTAAATGCAGAATTAGCTAATGAAATGGATGAAGATTATTTAGAAATAGATAATACACAAATTGAGAATAATATTGCTATATCTGACACAAAGGAAAATGTTTCTAAGCTTACCAATGATAATATTATTGAATCAAATGTTCATCCCAAAATTGAGTTACTAACTGTTAATTTTAAAATACCAGTAACAGAATTTACATCTAAAAAGATACCAATCGTAAATACAGCTCTAGAAAAAATTTCTTTAAACCGAAAAATTACATCTTTATTAGCTCCTAAAGTTATATCTTTATCAGCTCCTGACATGCCATCTCAACCAGACATATCAGATCCATTTCCATATTAGCAAGTTTTACTTCTTTCAGTATATACTGAAATCTAACTATTCAAATTATCTAATATTAATCCATAGTTATGTTAGATAGTTAATTTTTTAAGGAACCTTTATGCAAGTAAAAATTCAGACCAACCATGGTGATATTTTAGTTCAATTAGATTCAGACAAAGCTCCAAAAACTGTTGAAAATTTCGTGAATTATGTAAATGCTGGTTTTTATAATGGTACTATATTTCATAGGGTTATTGAAAATTTTATGATTCAAGGTGGTGGTATGGAATCTGGAATGCGTGAAAAAGAGACTAGTCCACCAGTAGAAAACGAAGCTACTAATGGTCTAAGTAATATAGTTGGTACTATTGCAATGGCTCGTACTCCTGATCCACACTCAGCATCTTCTCAATTTTTTATTAATACTAGTGATAATATTTTTTTGAATCATACAGCTGAAACTCCGCAAGGATGGGGCTATTGTGTATTTGGTGAAGTTATTGAAGGTATGGATACAGTTGATAAAATTAAAAAGGCATCTACTACCAATGTGGCTGGTCATCAAGATGTACCAGCTACAGATGTAATAATTGAAAGTGCTACAGTAGTATAGATTTTAGTTAGTTTAAAGAATTAGGTTAGTAGGATATAGTATTCCCGATTGAATATATTCCTAAGTAACTTATTATTAATATACAATCAAGAGTTGCTATGTGGTTACTAACCTAATTTTCAATATAGTATGCTCTTGAAATAATATGACAAGAACATCTGTATCAAAGAAAATTATTTAATAGCTAAACAATCTCTGTACCTGATGGAAGAAAAAGATTAATTGCTAAGACTCTTTTTTCAGGCTATGATGGGATGCAATTTGATAATGCTTCGTTATTTTTTATTATTAATTTTAGCTAGTATACTTGGGATATCCATTGGTAGTGTAGATATTCCAATAGATATTGTATTGCGTATTCTAGTGGCAAAAATATTACCTTGGATAGACACCAGCGATATTACTGAAGTTCAACAAGTAATAATCTGGCTAATTAGAGTACCACGAGTTTTAGTAGCTGCTTTAGTAGGAGCTGCATTAGCAATAGCCGGAACTCAAATGCAAGGATTGTTTCAAAATCCACTAGCCTCTCCTGGTATTATTGGAACAAGTTCTGGTGGAGCTTTGGGAGCAGTGATTGCATTGGCTTCCGGGTTGGCTAGTTATTCTATGTTTTACATTCCTATTTTTGCTTCTGGAGGAGCTTTATTAGCATTATTTATCGTATATATTTTAGCCACTCAAAATGGTAAAACCCCAGTAGCAGTGTTACTATTAGCTGGTATTGCTCTAAATGCTTTAATTGCTGCCATGACTTCCTTTATCATCACAGTGGCTTGGGTTGAACATGATATCGCTCGGGAAATAGTATTTTGGCTTATGGGTGGTTTGGATAATCGGACTTGGTCACATGTTTGGATAGCTTTACCAGGAATATTAATCGGTAGTATTATTGCTATGGCTTATATTCGTGAGCTAGATATATTGTTAATGGGACAAGAAACAGCTTACTCTTTAGGAATTGAAGTGGAGAAAGTACAATGGATTATTTTGTTTGGTACTGGATTGTTAACTGGAACTGCTGTTGCGGTTAGTGGAGTGGTAGGATTTGTTGGTTTAATTATTCCACATATGGTTCGTTTATTTGTAGGGCCAAAACATCGGTATTTAATTCCATTAAGTGCAGTTATTGGAGCAATATTTTTAATCCTAGTTGACTTATTAGCTCGTACTATTTCTAGCCCTACTGAAATACGTTTAGGTATTCTAACTGCTGTATTTGGAGCCCCATTTTTCTTATATTTATTACGAAAACATAGTCAATTATGACCTGATGAATTAACTCAAATGTAAATACTTCTGCTACGAGTGTTTGTAATTCACATCATTAAGCTGAAAAAAATACTCCACCAATCAATATACTACCCGGAATATAAGATAACAACATTGTACGATCTAAATTTTTATTAAAACTATCTGCTATTTCAAATAGCTGTTCTAATTGTTTCAATGATTGGCTAAATGATTTGAGCTTGATCAGTGGCAATATTAGTAGCTCCATGTAAAGAAATTGATATATCAGCCTGTTGCAAGACTATTGCATCATTAATTCCATCCCCAACAAAACAAACTTTGCTTCCTTGTTATTGTAATTGTTTGACTATTTTAAACCTACCATTATTCTAACATATGGTTTAATACAATGTTTTCACTAACACTATTCTTGAGCTGCTGAGGGTCGGATTCTAAGATAAAGTTAAAGATAAGGTGCATGATATAGTAGCATTCCTATATTTATATACCATAAATTTATATTAAGAAAGATGTATTCAATGGTATCGATAACCGAACCAAATTTATAGCGAAATCTCTTA
>JASFYV010000141.1:0-4261 GCA_045046925.1 Candidatus Marithrix sp.
TACTTATTTGTCTTTGGGCTTTTACATTTTTGGCAAATTGAGTTCATTTCTTTCATTTGTCTATTTTACCAGTAATTATAGTTTAAGCCCAGTACCGTAGATAAAGTATAGTCATAAATCAATTTCCCGTTCTTTTGCTTCTCTTCTATCTTTATCAAAAATACTAGTATCAATATTCAACGCTTCTAAATCAGTTGTATTACGAAATTCTTGCAGTGCTTGCCAAGGTGATTTTTTAGCTTTAGCCAAATTTTGCGTAATCAAGCTGACAAGACGCAATTGCTTATCAATAGGAATGGGCTTGATATGTTGTTGATATATTTGTTCTATTGTTTGCATGTTGGTTTCCTTATAACTCATTCAACTCTATTTCATACTTAGTCTTCGATAGTGCTGTTTCATAAAGTTTTATTTCACTATTCAGTTCAGAACAATATTGAATTATTTTTTTTCTTGATTCTGTTTCCATATTGTGACCAATAATAACTTCTTGCACTAAATCTTTAGGGAATTCGTATAAATATATTTCTTGACCTAGTTGATCTATTCCACAATATTTGTCATTCTTTTCCAATATTCTAAAAATTCTAACTTCTTCTTCATAAGCCCATTCTATTGATTTCTCGCAACAAGATTGTATAATGCTTGTTACGTTTAATTTTGTGAGATTTCTTTTCTGCATGTATCGTACATTTCGAAAAAGATGCGATTGATTATATGGTGGTTTTCCAAAGAAAAAATTATGTTCTGAATTAAAACCAATAACAAAACCTTTTATAGTTATTTGTATAATGAGACCACATTAGTAAACTTCTATTATACTTAGATAAAGATAAAATAGCATGTTTATCATTAAACTCCTTCATGAAGTTTGTTCCTATATAATGTGGATCGGACATTTCATCATTAAATCCTATTACATTTTGCCCTTCTTTTTTAAAAAAATCCTTTGCTACTCTTTTTGTATCCTTTGGTTCAAATAATAGGAGACTTTCAAAAGGGTCGTTTAATGCCCTAAATTGTGAAAATCTTATCAAACGATCTCTCAATATATTATCTATCCGTTCTTCAGTTACATATTTATAAAACATAAATAAATCTCCAACGAATTAAAAAAATTATCCCACAAACTTTGGATTAAAGCTTGCCTTGTAAGGTGGTGATTGTGTCTAAGTGGATTTTACCGGCTTCTTTATCGGCTTTTAACTTGTTTAACTTGTTCCCAACGTCTTCGTTGGGAATATCTACCATACCGCTCTGCGGTATTCATTTGGTTTAAATCGTGGCAGAGCCACTAGAATTAGGTATCAAGGTAGAACCTTGATACCAGAAAATAACTTCCAAAACTTGAATATCCAAACCTGCCAGGTTTTTAAAACCTGGCAGGTTTAAGTTCGGATTTTATTAAATTCCCATTCCTTAAAGAAGCTACAATCGGTCGAATCCTTTCCAATTTCTTAGCCTCTTTTCCATGCAAACAATGCCAAATATCCCATTGCATCTGACCATTAAGCCATAATTCCGGTGAAGTTCCAAATAATTCAGATAAATACAAAGCAATAGCTGTATCTATAGCTTGTTTATCATTGATAATAGCCTCAATTTTTTCATAGGGAATTCCTATTTTTTCAGATAATTCTACCGATGTTAAACTGTAAGGCTTCATAAATTCCTCAAGCAAAATTTCACCCGGATGTATAGGGGAACGATTGGTTGGTATTCTCATTTCATATTTCCTTTAACGATGATAATCAATAATTTCAACTCGTTTTATTCCTAATTCTGTCCAAATAAAACAAACACGATAACGTTCATTAATTCTGATGGAATATTGTCCCTTGCGATCACCTTGCAATAACTCTAATCTATTACTAGGTGGTATTCTTAAATCTATTATATCAACGGCATTATCCAAAAAATAAAACTTACGTAAAGCTATATTCTTTAACTTAACCGGCAAAGCTTTTCTAGCCTCTTTAGAATCAACACCATTGTAAATATCCTCAGTTCCTTTATCAAAAAAATCAATTATCATTCAGCCACCCGCACTAAAAACATAACCGCCACTCCAGTCTGAATCCCAAACACATTATGTTTAGTTCCAGAAATCTTAGGATTCTTGCGAACATCACTTTGTGTATCAAGCAGATAAATAAAATCAAATTCTTCAGCAATTACTTTACGAAACCCATCTGATTGTCGGCTCTCAATAAAACTTCGATTCACAATAAACGTAATAATACCATTATCTACTAAACGATTACTCGCCCAACGAATAAAACGAGTGTACATATCATACATCTTAGTCTTTTGCGCTGTACTATTCTCAACATAAGTCCGCTTAATATCATTATCTATTTCTTTATATTCACGATTCTTATTATTATCATTTTCGTTCTGTTGATTAGCATTATAAGGCGGATTGCCAATAATTACCGATATTTTACGCTGATTCTGCTTATCAATCCGTTTAGCATTCTCTTCACCTAAACCAAATACTAAATCACTTTGCTGATTCTCATAACCAGTACCATGTTCAAAACCAACATTATCCAACGTATCAACAAAACAAATATTGCTAAACTCCTCATACTCGCCCATCTTTTGTTGGTAAGTATACTCAATATTCAGATTAGCAATGTAATAAGGCAAGATAGCCACTTCATTACAATGAATCTCATTTTTATACTTAGCGGCTAACCTATTTTTAGGCAAATATTCAATTAGTTCTGTGATAAAAGTACCAGTGCCAGTCGCAGGGTCTAAAATCTCCACATTGTCATCAGCCAACAACCGATTAAAATGCTTATCCAACAAATAATCAGTGCTTCTAATCATAAACTGCACAATCTCATTAGGAGTATAAACAATGCCTAATCTATCAGCACCTTTGGGATTATAGGTTTTATAAAAATTCTCATAAATCACCTTCAAAAACTTCTGCTTCTCATGATGATTACTGATATTAGCAGCTTCTCTCCTAATCACCGCATAATAACTTTCAATAGATTTTAGAGTCTCACGACGTACTTTACCAGTAAAAAACGTGCTAACCACAGATTCTAATTCCCTAGCAATCACATTCTCACGATGAAATTGACTCTCATTAAACACAGTCAAGAAAATATCCTCGGTCAAAATGTGTTGAATAATCATCTCTTGAATATCAAACTCATTAATCTTGGGATTGATAGACTCTTTGCATAAATTGAATAATTTCTTAAAGGCTGCTTTAAACTTCTTAGATTTTTGGCTGGCTATGGTAGAACGTAGAGTTTCAACAACGGTGGGTAAATCGGCTTTAAATTGGTTAATGGCCTGTCTGAAATCTCGAACCTCTGGACGTTCATAATTAATAAATTGATTAAACAACGCATCTAATTTGTTTGCATCCGCAATCGATACTCGGTTGACTTCATTGTTGCCTTGAATTAAGACAGCTTGTTGGGAATCCTCAAATAATATATTATCATTGGGATAACCTTTAGCAAATTTCGCTCTAATTTCCTTATCTAAATCATCATCTTGATCTTTGGATTCCCAGTAACCCCAAGGCAACCGTAGAGCATCTTTAACCGTCCCGTCCGGATAAACAGTAGTATTATGCTTGGTACGGTATTCTAGTTCTGGAATTAAGATAAATTTCTTAGACTCGCAGTAGGCATTTAGTAGATTTTGGAATGCTACACGGATCGAAGTTTCTTTACGGGAACCACCATATTGGATGATTTTTTCTACTTCGGAATGGTAGTTTTGAATTAGTAATCGTGACATTTGGGATTATTTACTGTGCTAATTTAGAAATCATTGTAACTCAACTAGCAACTTTTTAAAAATTGGATGAATCCAGGTAGGGTCGGTGCAATGAAATGAAACCGACCAAAATTATAAATATAAAATTTAACTTGCCATGTTCACCTGTCATAATGGTCGGTTACACTATATTTCACCAGAACATCTTTGACCAGTGCGTAACCATATCTACGTGGCATATCATTAGCAAAATCGCTTTCATCAATGTAAACGGTTTATTTACGGTAAGCTTCTATTTGGGTTTTAAATTCTTGCTGGGCTTGTTCATTTGCTTTTGGATGTTTAAAGGTTTTATAAGAAATATTTAACCTAAGGCATAAGATATTCCTTGCTGACTTGCACCAAAGCATTGTGCACGTTCATATTGATAACTATCTGGATGCTCCTCTACATCTTTAACTAATTCTTTCCAATCAATTTTTATCATTCCCTTGTTTCTATTTAGATT
>JASFYV010000142.1:0-30204 GCA_045046925.1 Candidatus Marithrix sp.
ATCTAATTCCTTATGAGACCACGCATCATCTAAGGTCTTAAAAGACCCTGACTTGTGTACTTGACTTTCAAAAGAGACGTACTTACCTCCTAGATACATTCGTTTCTTATTGTAGCGTTCATTGAAACACGTACGACAGAAGTTATGCCCACCTTTGGTAGACCAATTAACTCCCTCATCTAGCTGTACTTGACAGCTTGTACAATTTAGCATTCTTACTTACCTCCATATTTTTGTTTGTTACTGTGAAGAAAGAAGCAGGATCTTGATCTAGCATCTTAATAGTCCATTCGTTAGGAGCTCCTACTTCTATCATATACTCTACACCTTTACGGATAGCATCTCTAGTCATCCACCTAACCCCATCTATTACCTGTTCATCGGTATAAGCCTTGCAGGTATCAACAGTGTCATCCTCTTCTAAAAACTCTTCTAAACATTTAGTATCTATCATTTCCATAACCATATCCGTAGGGACGTAAGGTGCATGGAAGTGGGCTTTACCTGTTCCCATTATCCGCCTATCTTTACCTGCCGCCCAAACCATAGCACAAGAAGACGAGCAATCTACACCATCTTCAATTATAGTTACTATCCCATTCTCTTTGATATATCTGCCAATAGCGAAAGACTCACTAATTAGTCCTCCTTCTGACTCACCTAACTCTACCGTACTGATATAGTTAAGCTCCATTATCTCTAAGAATGCATCGTAATCATCTTCAACATAATCACCCCATATATATAGAGTATCACCCCTCGGTTGAAACTCTAAGGCATGTAGGTTAAAAGATAGAAGAAGTACGGTTAGAAATCTAATCATTCTCATAAGATTTAATAAGCCTCTTAATGTAAAAGATAGCTTTCTCTAAATCTTCTACGGGCTTCCCCTTCTTGTTGTGTCTAATAATATACTTTAAAGCATTACCACTTGCGAACGCCTTAATACCCTCAAGGTCTCTAGTTGCATCCCCAATCACATCAATAGCCTCATACTTACCGCTAGTGTAGTGAGATGGGTTATTAACTACATCCTCCTCGCGAATCCTCTCATGTGGGAACTCTTGTGCCCAATAATCATCATACTGTTCTTTTAATCTATCCACTTGATCTGGATCGTTATAATTGTAAATCATTCACCCTCCTTAGGATCATCATCATCATCTATATATTCAAAACCCATTTGCTCATAATACCAATCTAGGTTCTCATCTTCCTCCCCATCATCATGAAACTTACGAATCATAATATCAATCGCATCAGGATCTCCAGGACTTAACCCCATACTTTCGCATAGGTCTGTAAAATCACTCATTTATATCTCCTTGGGAATGTATTCTCTATAACATCCCCCCTATTAATTTTATTTATGAAATGATGTATTTTGCCTCTAAGATTTCATCAAAATCTAAAGAACCATAGTCCACCGGATTACTCTCTAAGCCGAAAGAAGCTAGAGTATTACCTAACTGATCAATCTCAAAGATTTCCTTAAAGGTCTTCTTGAACGTACTAAGAAGTAACTCAACCTCTTCAGCATTAACCGAGAATTGGTCATGAATCATCATAAAGTCTTCAATACCTTCATCAGCAAGATTAGAGATAGTTAATGCTAGTAACGCCGCATCTTGTGAATGCACGAAATTAGCACTAATACCTTTGCCATGATCTGACATTCTAGCCTTATCTGTGAAGATTTGATAACTTAATTGATGTTCCTTACCTGCAAAGTTACACTTAACTACATAACTCTCAACCTTAGCGTAGTTTTGGAAGGCAGTAAAACCTGTAGCCGTCTTCCAAGTTACGAGAGATTTACCGTCGTTGTCTTTAAGTGCCTGTTTAACACCTGCTTTAAGTGCCTCTTTAGCTTGCGTTTGTCTAGGGAATGCTGTTTCAACACCATCATAAATAGCAGTACCTAAGTAAGTAGCATCATCAAAAGTCATCTCAGACACGTAATCATTACCGTGGTCTCGTCTGTCTTCAAAAGTCTGCTCTTGGATACAACCTCTTCCTGCATCATAGTAATATGACATAGTAGGGCGTTTACATAGCTTTCTCCACATCTTCTTATCTAAGTCTTCATAACCTTTATATGAGAAACCACCATCTAAAACAGAATTAGCAATAACCATGTACGCATCGCCGATCTCTTTATCAGGGTGATTGATAACATTAGTCTCTTGTGAACCAACAACATCTCTAGTCATAGCTGATAAGATTTGCAAACCTGAGTTCGTAGCATCCAAACCAATCGGTAGGTGACATACGTAATCCTCGCCTTGCTCCTCATATTTCTTCCATTCTAAAATCGCCGCCATTAACTGAAACTTAGTCTTCTTCTCACCTTTGAACTGCTTTAGCCATTCAGAGTTTACTAGGTCTTTAGAAGCCTCTAGTATCTCTTCCATGTAACCTAACACGTAAAGGTATCGATCATCCATAGATAACTTATCCTCACCCATACAGTTTGCGGTGTGAATAGCTAGACTATATATGACCTTATCAGTTACAGGCGCACCTTTATTAAAGGTTAATAGACCTTTAGCTAAATCTGAACCCGTAGGCTCAAAGAAGTTTACAACAGGATAGAATCTCCCACGACTATCTAATTGAAAGTCATAGTGGAAAGTCTTGCTACACATCAACTTTGCCATTGAGGTTACTTTACTAAACTCGTACCTCTTAGAAGAAGCTCTTACAACATCTAAAGACTCTGTGGTCTTAGCTTTGAACCAACCTGATGCCTTTCGCTTACTGTACTTGTTACTACGGCCATCTATCTGTACAGTAGTCAAACCTTTCTTCATTAACTGCTGACTTACATTTGATAAGTACCATTCCTTTGCTTGCTCTCCCACAAACTCTGAAACTCTTTTGAACTTCATTAATGAAGCTAAAGACTCTGAGACTTCTTCAGAAGAATATTATGAGTTCTTTAAATCAGAATCAATAGACCAAAACTTATTATACATTAGAGAAATTTTAAGATTTTCAGAACAAGAAGAGTCAGAAACTCGAAAACTAATTTCAACAAATGTAGAACAAGCATTAAAGAAAATTGCATCTGAAAGTAAATTAAATAAAATTCGTATTGAATCAATATATAACTTAAAATTTGAAAATCCTGATTCAGAAAATTAAATTACTAAATCAAATTTTGTCTTCATTTTATAAATATACAATAATCCCAAATATTTATCTGTAATAAATCAATATGCTTAACTCATTAAAAGTTCACAATTTTCGTTTATTGGAATCCTTCCAAGTAAAAAAA
This sequence comes from Candidatus Marithrix sp., assembly GCA_045046925.1. GTDB lineage: Bacteria > Pseudomonadota > Gammaproteobacteria > Beggiatoales > Beggiatoaceae > DRQV01. The sequence goes on from JASFYV010000142.1 coordinate 3,281, forward strand.
TTAGGACAAGTCAATTTAATTGTTGGTAAAAATAATTCTGGTAAAAGTTCTGTACTTGAGGCTCTGAGAATTTATGCAGGAAACGCCAATGGAGAATTATTAACTAAAATAGCACAAGGACATGATGAAAAATATGAGTTAGATGATGAAGAACATATGTTTGATACAACATTGCCATTTGAAGATTTATTTACTGGCAGACAATTTCCTGATAATGATAATGGGATTATTATTGGTGAAGTTGATAACATAGAAAAAGATTTACAAATTAATCATGGTTTGCTTGATAAAAGACAACTTTCTTTTTATGATGAAGAGAGAGCCAGAGGACAAAATTCTCTTTTTGATGATTTTGATAGTATCCAAGAAGATGTTAAAGATATATTAATTATAAAAAAAGAACGATATAAATCTGTTGTTGATTTAAATCGACCACGTTTTCATTCAAGAAGATTTCCCTATGAAACCAATATACCATGTAGTTTTATTCCTACTAGATTTGTTTCTGTGAATGAATTAGCCAGAGAGTGGGATGCAATTGTATTAACTGATGGTGAAGATATTGTTAAAAATGCCTTGCGTATTATTTTACCTGAATTTGAAAATTTGACTTTTATTGATGGAGACAAACGTAGAAATAGTCGTCTTGCTAAAGTAAAAATATCAAATTTATCTCGACCAGTACCATTAAATAGTTTAGGCGATGGTATGTTAAGGATTTTACAATTGGTATTAAAAGTCTTTCCTGCAAAAGATGGAATTTTATTAATTGACGAATTTGAGAATGGTTTACATTATAGCGTACAAGAAAAAGTCTGGAAATTATTATTTGAACTTTCTAAAAGTTTGAATATACAAATTTTCGCAACAACTCATAGTTGGGATTGTATAGAAAGTTTTTCAAAAGTAGCAATTAATTATAAAAATATTGAAGGTGTATTATTTAGAGTGGGTAAAAGTATCCGTAAAAGTGATAAGGGTAGAGTGATTGCCACTGTTTTTGATGAAGAGCAGCTTTATAATATAACCCAATCTGATGTTGAGGTACGTTAATGCCTGACAGCAAGCAAATACTTTTAGTTGAAGGTGATTCAGATAAAAGCTTTTTTGAAAAAATCTGTAAAAAGTTATCTTTGAATACAACAACAGTTGCTCCACCAAAAGATATTGGTGGAACGCATAATACTAAACAAGGTGTATTAAACCAGATACCAACTTTATTAAAACAACTTAATGATGGACAAACAACTAACATAGCAGCAATAGTTGATGCTGATTATGTCGATACACATCGCTTAGGTTGTCAAAAAACAATTGAACAAATAGCAGAAATTCTTGATGATTTTGATTTTCAGTTAAAAACTGATACTCCTAATGAAAATGGATTATATTTTGAAAATTCTGATGGATTGCCTGATTTTGGTTTGTGGGTTATGCCTGATAATAAACAAGAAGGTATGTTAGAAGATTGGATTAAATCTTGTATTAAGGATGATGAAAACTCTCTATTTCAACATGCAAGTGATACTGTTCACAATTTATCTCATCCCAAATTTAAACCTCATCTAACAACTAAAGCTGAAGTAGCAACATGGTTAGCATGGCAAAAAACACCTGGACATGGGCTTTATTCTGCTATTAAGGAAGAATTATTAGATGAAAATAGTATAATGTTTCAAAATTTATGTCAGTGGTTAAAAAATATCTTTCCAAAACCTGAAGAATAATGGTAATCAAGTCAAATATGGTAAGTCCTATCTTGTCCGCCCTACTTGATTTTAATCCCATCCAAATTATCCCATTCCATTGACAAACAAATAACAAATCCTTACAATTTAAAACTCACTTAGCTAGGGAATGATCACTCGAAAAGGTGGTAACCACAGAATGCCAATCTGCTAAGTATTTATTATCAAACATCTGTGAAATCCTTCCAATTAAGTACTGTGGAGAGTCTAAAATGACTACTCAACTAATAAACCGTGATTTTCATAATGCTATAATTCGTCAGTGTTCTTGATGGATATTTAAGTAAATTTTAACCAGAGACCTATATGCACAAAACACTGTTGCAATTATTACTTAATGAAAAGAAAATTGGTTTTTTAATAGTAAATGATCAGTTTTTAATAACAGAATATGGTGGAGAATATTCTACATTTGTTGATGAACCAGAATTATCAACATTAGTAATAGATGTTATACCAGAATTGTGTGGTTGTGAGGATATATTACAAGATGTTCTCACTGGCATATTACCACGATTTCAGTTAGAAAATCTGAATCGAACTTTGGCAGATGGAAAACTTCTATATCTTGATTTAACCATATTATGTCATGAACAATCTGAATTACTTGTTATATTTTCTGATAATACTATAGTGGCAACAACTCAGCAGACTTTAACTCAACAGCGTAATGAATTAAGCTTGACCAGACATAGTTTAATTGAAACTAATCAACGAATTGAATATATTTTACAATATTATGTGCCACGAGAAGTAGGGAAGGCATTAATGGAAGATCGATTAGTACCAAGGCTTGGTGGTGAAGAACGAGAAATTACTATTTTATTTGCTGATCTGCGTAATTACACTAGTACTAGTGAAAGATTAACTCCTAATCAAACTATTGAAATGCTTCACGTATATTTAGATATTGCAACCACTGCTATTGCGGAATCTGGTGGAGTGGTAGTTAATTTTATCGGGGATGCAGTAATGGCAATTTTTAATGCTCCAGATGAACAATTAGACCACGCTCATCGTGCTGCTCAGGCCGGTTTAACCATTCAAACCATGGCAGAGATTTATCAACAAGATCGTGATGATGATATTCCATCTTTATATTTTGGAGTAGGGATCAACACTGGCAAAGCAATTATAGGTAATATTGGAGCCCAATGGCATTATCAATACACTGCAATAGGAGACTCTGTCAATGTTGCTTCACGTATTTGTAGCCATGCTCGACCCAAAGAAGTATTAATTGGTCTTAATACCTATGAACATATAACAGATAAAGTAACCGCACAACCTTTACCTCCAATTAAATTCAAAGGTAAAAGTCAAGAAGTTACAGTTTATCATGTTACAGCTTTAGCAAGTGATACCCTATTAGAAAATATGAAAAAGGGATTATAAATTACACTTTAATTCCACGTTTCCGCATATCTGCTAATACTGTATCAATACCTAATTTATCAATAGTACGCATACCATTACTAGTAAGACGTAACTTGATCCAACGATTTTCGCTAGCTACCCAAAAACGGTGGATATGCAAATTAGGTAAAAACCGTCGTTTGGTTTTATTATGAGCGTGGGAAACATTATTACCACTAACTGGGCGTTTCCCAGTCACTTGACAAACTTTAGCCATAATTAAATCCTTAATTTAAAAAATAATCACTATTTTTACCAGAAAATCCAATTAATAACAAGTTAATTTAGTAAAATTTTTAGATGAGCAACCACACTATCTGCTAATGACCTTAATTCATACCCACCTTCTAAGGCAGATATAACACGACCTTCGGCATATTTATTAGCTAATTTTAAAATTTCTTCAGTCACCCAAATATAATCTGATTCTAATAAATTTAATCGAGAAATCCTATCTGCTTTATGTGCATCAAAACCAGCCGAAATAAATATTAATTGCGGTTTAAATTTATGCAGATTTGGTAACCAATGTTCTGTTATTGCCTCCCGAAATTCCTCTCCTCCAGTATTAGCTGCAAGTGGTACATTGATAATATGATCACTAACTGTGTCAGCCCCAGAACCAGGATAGAATGGATGCTGGAAGGTGGAACACAACATTACTTTTGGATTGGATTGGAAAATTGCTTCTGTACCATTGCCATGATGTACATCAAAATCTAAAATAGCCACTCGTTCTAAACCATATTCAGCAATAGCATGAGCCGCACCTACTGCAACATTATTAAAAAAACAAAATCCCATTGCTTGATCTGGTAAAGCATGATGGCCTGGAGGCCGTACATTACAAAATGCAGTCTTATGTTGATCAGTTAAAACTAAATCAGTAGCATGAACTAATGCACCAGCAGCCCGTAAAGCAGCTTGTGGAGTTTGATTGGTTAATACAGTATCTGCAGTAAGAAGAGTGAAATTATCCTGAAAATTTATGATTTTATCAATATATTTGCTATCATGAACTCGAGCTAATTGTTGTGCTGTAGCTAATGGAGCTTCATGCCGATCTAATAACTCCATGAGTTTGGCAGCTTTTATATGTTCCTCTATAGCAACAAGTCTAGCTGGTTTCTCAGGATGTTTATCACCCATCTTATGCAGTAAACAATCAGAATGATGAATGTAAGCAGACATATATTATCCTCAAATAAATTAGAAACTCATTTATTCAACAAGTTTTTTAAGTCAGAAAAAGGATTATGAGTAGTAGATTGCTCATTATCAGATGTAAGTTGGCCATATTCTGCATCTAAAAAACGGGAATGTTCATTATCATGGCAATACAGACATAATAATTCCCAATTACTACCATCAGTCGGATTGTTGTCATGATTGTGATCTTTATGATGAACGGTAAGTCCCTGCAAATTTTTATGGTTAAATTCACGTTCACAACGAGTACAAATCCAAGAATACAGTTTAAGTGCCTGTTCTCTATAACCTTGTTCCCGTAAAGTTTTCTCACGATTAGCATTACTAACAACTTGATCTAATCGTTCTTTATCTAAGCGTTTTCTTTTTAACATGTATCTCCCTAATAAATAATACTTTAATCTAGGATATAATGAATTTACGGATTACATAAGTCTAATTTACCAAATTTGAATAATACAATTCGTTCCCCATTACATCTTACATAACTTATAGCATTTCCTAGCTGGATTATAATAATACCAAATAATCAATTGATTTTTTTAAACTTAATTAAGAATTGCCAATCTAACTTCGTGAATTAAAATAATCTCGGGTTAATTTAAATATTACTGGGCTTAACAATATTAATGCAATCAAGTTAGGAATTGCCATTAATGCGTTTAATGTGTCTGCAACTAACCAAATAAAGTCTAAATTACTTATTGCTCCAATTGGAATCACTATTACCCACAATAATCTAAATGGAACTATAGATTTGAAACCAAAGATATATTGTACGCATTTTTCACCATAAAAACTCCAACCTAATAAAGTTGTAAAAGCAAAAACGGCTGAACCAAAAGCTACCAGATACCCACCGAAATTTGGTAAAGCTTGTTCAAAAGCTGCTGCTGATAAAGATGCTCCGGTTATTCCACCAGTCCAAGCTCCAGAAATAATAATTACTAAACCAGTAATAGTGCAAATGATAATTGTATCAATGAATGTTTCTAACATTGCTATTACGCCTTGTTCCACTGGACTATTAGTTTTAGCAGTGGCCTGAGCTATTGGAGCGCTACCTAATCCGGCTTCATTGGAAAATATTCCACGAGCTACACCATAGCGGATTGCCATCCACACACTAGCTCCAGCCGCACCACCAAGTGCAGATACTGGAGTGAAGGCATGAGTGAAAATTAGATTGAAAGCTTGTGGAATTTCGGAAGCATGCAGGAATAAAATTACAACTCCACCAGCAACATACGCAATTCCCATAAACGGTACTAAAATACTAGCAATCTTACCAATTCGCTGAATACCACCAATTAATACTAGCCCTACTAATATGGCTAATACGATTCCAGTAACTCCGGTTGGGATTCCAAAATTGGAGTTTAATACATCAGCAACTGAGTTAGCCTGTACCGTATTACCAATACCAAAACCAGCGATAGCTCCAAATATGGCAAACGTCATTCCTAACCATGCCCAACGTTGTTTTAAACCATTTTTGATGTAATACATGGGGCCACCGACATAATTACCAGCTTCATCAGTTTCACGGTAATGAACGGCACATACTGCTTCAGCATATTTAGTTGCCATCCCGACTAAAGCAGTACACCACATCCAAAATAAAGCTCCTGGGCCACCAAGGACTATTGCTGTTGCCACTCCTGCAATATTACCAGTTCCAATGGTTGCTGATAAAGATGTCATTAAAGCGTCGAAAGGGGTAATATCTCCTTCGCCAGTACTTTTACGACCCCGCCAAAGCATCCTAATTCCATAAATTAGTTTCCTAAATGGTACTAATTTCAACCCTAACATTAAGTAAATGCCAGTTCCTAAAATCAGGGCTAGCATGGCTGGTCCCCATACGATACTATTAAGCCGGTGTATAAAATCGCCTAAATTTAAACTTATAAAATTATTAGAAAAACCTGTTAATACTGGAATTATTTGTCCTTCTTGTTCCACATTATATCCTCGAGAGCTATATTATTAAAAGAAAATTTAATCATACCAGAAAAATATGTTAAGAGTTAATGTATAATTATTAATTTGATACAGGTAAAATTTCTGGTTTATCCCAGTCTCCTGTAATATGATATTGGAAATTTATTATTGGTTCTAATTCCACTTGTAATGCTTGTTGAATTATTAAAGCTGCTGCTCCTCCGCTCAATCCTAATGCTAAAGTTCCAGCTACTGCTATAGGAGTAGAAAAATGTGGGTATACAGTGATAAGTTGATCATATTTTTTGTTTAATATATCGGTGCTGCCATCGATTTTAACTCTTGCGGATGGCCCTTGTAAAATAAATTGCTTAATACTAGCTATACCCTTCTTAATAAAAAAGTTGCCCACAATCGTATCAAATCCAAAACCCTCTCCAAATACATCCCGAAAATCTAAATTTAACCGTCGTGGCAAGGAATACACATCAAATAAACCAAAAATTCTACCTATTCCTGGATCGATATCTACAATATTACCAGCCATAGTAACAATACTTAAAGTTCCAACCAAATTTGCAATATCTACAGCATAAGGAGCGGCAAACCAATAAGAATTCAGATTTATTTTGATAGCTTCCCCAACAATAGGTGGATTAGAATAGCCAAATTGTTGCAACATGTTACCAATATTATCGCTATTCAGTGTAACTTTTAAACGAGTCTGATGTTGATCTGCAACATAACGCCATTGACCTGTAGTTTGTAAATCCATAGTTGGCGATTTAGTGGCTAAATTAAATTTCAAACCATCATCGTTTGATTTAGTATTTAACTGAACTGTCCCTAAATTAATGTCAGCAATTTTTAACAAATCACAATTAAAGATTACAATAGGTAAATGGTGTGGATTTGGTGGTTTAGATTTATTAGTTTTAGTAGTGGATTTTGGAATGGCTAAAATCAGTTTGGTAAAATCTAATGCCAGTTTATTTTGTAATTGATCGAACTCTATCTTTCCAACGATTTTATCACTCGTAATTGCTGCTTGCCATAAAGAAGGAACATATTTGGTGTGCAGTTTGACATTGGCCAGTTCTTGACCTGCAACTTCTAATTTGTCTAGCTTAAGGTCTAATGTAGTATCAATTGGTAGTTTGTAATTGCTATCTGCTGTAGAATCTGAAGTTTTGGAGTTAAATTTTTCTGTCCAAGCAGTAACTGATAATATATTAGGAATAGTTCCTTCAATTGTTAGTAAATTTTCTTTAGGTAGTTTGGCTAAATTAGTTCCGAATACTAAATTACCACGTTCTAGCTTACCTTGTTTAAGATAAAATATATTATTAAATACCTTACCATAGGAAGTTTTAAGTAAAATACCTTTATTAGAATCAAAATGCAATTTTATAGCTAAAGGCATTGGATTATTAGTTATTTTACCGATGGGTCGAGGTAATTTAATAAACATATTTTTTAAGCTGGCTTGTATCTCTATATCGGTATAATTATTACCAATCGTCGAACTGTTGGGAAAATTAATTTTTATATCTAAAGGAGTTGTACCAAATAAAATTTTTGATAAAGATAATTTAGAAGTTGCTGGGATAAAATGCTGCAAATAATATGCGATAAACTCTGGATCAACAAGACTGTGAACTTTTAAAGTAGTCCGTTGAGGTAATTGATTAGTTTTAGTGAACATAGAAAATTTAATTGGAGTGCCACGTAATTTTCCCTGCATATTATCGGCAGATACTTGTTGTTGATCAAATTTTAATTTCCCAGTAATATCTGTTACCGTTATGCCAAATGATTTATCATATAACCTAGTATCATCAAACAGAAGCTGGCCAGTTATCGAAGGTTTTTTATTAACACGTAATGGAATAGATAAATCCAGTTCTAAACCTAATTTACCTTGTAAGTCTAATTCATCAAATTTAATAGTATTCTGTAATGGGCTATTCGCAACAAAGTCTAAACTGTCAGCGATACTTCCTTTAGCATTCACTGTCACATCAACTGATGAAGCACCTTTAAATAAGCTGGCTATTTTTACTTGCAAAGCTGCTAATCGTAGATTAAGACTCTTACCATTATTAACTTTAACCGTTAAATTTTGGTCTTTAATTATAATCTGACCTTTAGCTTGAGTAAGCTGTGGCCAACCATTAGCATATTTAATTGAAGTATTAGTAAAATAAGTTTTGAAATAAAATTGTTCAAGTAAATTATCAATTGAGCCACGAATAATAGCTTTAGTATTATTTAAATTACCTATAAACTGAGCTTTCTTAAACCATTTAACTACTCCAGGAATTTTTTTATTGGGTAAATAATTTGCTACTTTGGAAAGCTCACCTTTATTAAGACTTATAATTAAATCTGCATAAGGAATCTGGCCATTTTGAGGAATTTTTAAGCTACCATTAACTTGGATATTATTTTTAAAAGCTTGTAATTTTTTAATAGTCAATGTTTGCTGTTGCCAAAGCAATTTCCCATTTAAATCCTTTAATATTAATGGTTTACTATACCAATCAGACATATCAAGCTTTATATTACCTTGGTTAATAGTAAAGCTAGTTTTTTTAGTATCAAACTCTAGTTGGCCAGTTAAATCTTGGATCGTAATACGTTCAGAATCATTAAGTTGATAATTATTAATAGTTAATTTTTTAATAAGAGCTTTAATTTTAAATAAATTACCAATGCTTTCCAAAGTAATTTTGGCTTGTTTAAAACTACCTGTTAAATTATTCTTAGTTAGTTGTTGTACTATGTCTTGATTAGGAATATATTTAACTAATTTCTTTAATTTGCTCTGGCCAACTGTTATCAATAAATTGCTATTTGCTATCCCATCATTCATTGTTATTTTGCCAACAACTTTTACTGGTATACCATCAATTACAGCTTGTAATCTATCAGTACTTGCCATCCAACGTTTTAGATCAAGAGAGCCTTGTAATCTAGTTATAATAATTGGATATTTAGTTAAAGCTACTGTAGCTCGATCAATATGCAATTGACCCGATTCAGAATTTATCAGTAAATGTCCAGAAAAATTTTGGATTTTTGCTTGTGGTAAAAGTAAGTTTAAATTAGAAAAATTAGCATCTATTTGCCAGGTATCATCATAATTCCACTTAACATCATATAAATCCCCTTGCGTACTTGATAAAATCTCGACTAATTGAGGAGCTAATTGAGGAAGTGGTAATAATTTGATTAGTTTTTCTAAAGACAGATAGTTAATTTGGCCAGTTATATTATGTAAACCAGCAATAATAGTTGTTAAATTAGCCTGTGGTAATAAAAATCTAAGACCAGTTTGGAAGAAATTTGGTGGGGTAATTATTAGGTTTGTTTTATGATTAAGCCATTGTTCTAAATCAGCTATTTGTTGCTTGATAGTTGTTTGCCAAGTTCCATCAATCTGTTGACGAATTTGAAAATTACTGGTCACAGATTGCGGATTTGATTTGGCATATTGCAATCTCTCAATAGAAACTTGACCATTAATATTAACTTGTTGATTTTTTAGCTTAAATAAACTAGTAAATGAAAGTGATTTTGCTTGAAATTGTTGAATAGCGTATTCTGGTAAATTGATACTGCCAATTAATTTTGATCTATTATCCTGTCTTGTAAGGGATAGCTGTATATCGGAAAAAATAAGTGAAGGTTGTTTAGGTTCTAACCAAGTTATTGAATCAGCATGTAGAGAAATATAAGGTTGTTTAATTAACCATGATAGGTCAGTTGGTTGATTATTTTCGGTATTTGTTTCTTCTAAACCAACTATTTTAAGTTTATCGGCATAGATCACGGAAAATTTACTACCAGTTATAATTATTTCCTTAGTTATAAGTTGCCATTGTAATATAGATTCCCATATATCCAAAGTTATTTTGGCCTTAGCTAATTCAATTATAGTATTATCCAATAAACGTAATTGCTGCAATTCTATCGTTGGTTTGCCATAAGTCCAGTAAGTATTTATATTTCCTATAGTAATTGGTTGTTTTACAAGCGTATTTAGCCAGCGTTCAATTTGTGTTTGATAATTAGGTAATTTTGCAAATCCAATCATTAATATGCTGATTATTAATCCAAGTAAAAATAATAACCATAGTAACCAATGGAGAGTTTTATTTTGAGTAAACATAATTATTAAAATTATAGCATTTCCCAATTGAATATATTGCAGAAATATAAATAATTGATAATTTGATTAAGAATCGCTATAGATATTTTCCCAAAAAATAATTACTTACTATAATTTAGTAAAATTAAATTCGCTTGGAAAAAGAATATTATGAATGGGTGTAAAAATAGTATTTACTGAAAGGTATGAATCTCTAGAATTAGAGTTTTGAAGGAAATCTATTACAGTTTAAGTAATCTTTTAATTAAAAGGCCGGATTAAGTAGTTAACCCGACCTATTATATTAACAACTAGAACGGCAAGCTTACATCATACCGCCCATTCCACCCATACCGCCCATATCAGGCATACCACCACCACCAGCAGGAGCATCATCTTTCTTAGGAGCTTCAGCAACCATAGCTTCAGTAGTAATCATTAAACTAGCTATAGAAGCAGCGTTTTGTAAAGCTGAACGAGTAACTTTAGTTGGATCTAAAATACCCATAGCTACCATATCGCCATATTCTTCTGTAGCAGCATTGTAACCATAATTGCCAGAATTATTTTTTACTTGATTCAAAATAACGGAAGCTTCTTGGCCAGCGTTAATTACGATTTGACGTAATGGTTCTTCCATAGCACGCAAAGCAATCTTAATTCCAACGTTCTGGTCTTCGTTATCACCTTTAAGGTTTTTTATACCACTTAAAGCTCTAACTAAAGCTACACCACCACCAGGAACCACACCTTCTTCAACCGCAGCACGAGTAGCATGTAAAGCATCTTCAACTCTAGCTTTCTTTTCTTTCATTTCAACTTCGGTTGCAGCACCAACTTTAATTACTGCTACGCCACCAGCTAATTTAGCAACACGTTCTTGCAATTTTTCCCGATCATAGTCGGAAGTTGCATCTTCGATTTGAGAACGAATTTGATTAACTCTATCTTCGATAGCTTTACTATCACCAGCACCATCAATAATAGTGGTGTTTTCTTTGCTGATAGTAACCCGTTTAGCACTACCTAAATCTTCTAAAGTAGCTTTTTCTAAACTTAAGCCAACTTCTTCAGAAATAACTTGACCACCAGTTAAAATAGCGATGTCTTGTAACATGGCTTTACGGCGATCACCAAAACCAGGTGCTTTAACTGCGGCAACTTTAACTACGCCACGAATGGTATTTACTACCAAAGTAGCCAATGCTTCACCATCAACATCTTCAGCGATAACAATTAAAGATTTACCAGCTTTAGCAACTCCTTCTAAAATTGGCAACATTTCTCTGATATTAGAAATTTTCTTGTCATGTAACAGAATCATTGGGCCTTCTAATTCTGTAGTCATGGTTTGTTGGTCAGTTACAAAATAAGGAGATAAGTAACCACGATCAAACTGCATACCTTCTACAACATCTAATTCGTTATCTAAGGCAGAACCTTCTTCAACGGTAATTACGCCTTCCTTACCAACTTTGCCCATGGCTTTAGCAATGATGTCACCGATAGCATTGTCAGAATTAGCAGAAATAGTTCCAACTTGAGCAATCGCTTTATCATCAGCACAAGGTTCAGATAATTTCTTCAATTCTTCTACAGCAGCAGTAGTTGCTTTATTAATGCCACGCTTTAAATCCATAGGATTCATACCAGCAGCAACAGCCTTCATGCCTTCGATCAAAATGGATTGAGCTAATACGGTAGCAGTGGTAGTTCCATCACCAGCAGCATCGGAAGTTTGGGATGCTACTTCTTTTACCATTTGAGCACCCATATTCTCAAATTTATTTTCTAGATCAATCTCTTTAGCAACTGATACACCATCTTTAGTTACAGTTGGAGAACCAAAAGATTTATCTAAAACTACATTACGACCTTTAGGTCCAAGGGTAATTTTTACTGCATTAGATAGAATAGCAACACCTTTCATCATATGTTGGCGTGCATCATCGGAAAAACGTACTTCTTTTGCCATAATATTTATATCCTATGTGGTCTTAAAATTAACCTTCAATAATTCCCATGATGTCTTCTTCACGCATCACCAATAAATCTTCGCCGTCAACTTTTACTTCGGTACCAGAATATTTACCGAATAAGACTATATCATCAACTTTAACATCAAGTGGACGAGCTTCACCATTTTCTAGAATTTTACCTTTACCAACCGATAATATTTTGCCACGTATTGGTTTTTCAGTCGCAGAATCAGGAATAACAATTCCTCCTGGACTTGTTCTTTCTTCTTCAACACGTTTGACAATGACTCGATCATGTAATGGACGAATATGCATTAATCATATCTCCTAATCTTTAAAGTTTAAATAGAATTCTGTAATGCTAGAATTAAGCATTTTTGTGATAGATTTGATTTGTTAAACAATTAGCACTCTTATCAAGTGGCTGCTAATAAATAAGGTCAGCATGTTTAAATATCAAGGGTTAAAGAAAATTAATTGGTATTTTAAGATTTATGAATTATAAATAATATGAATAGATTTTTAACCAGAAGATTTTTTTTGAACTAAAATCACAATTTGAAGTTAGAGTGTTAAGTGTGGATAACTTAACCTTATTTGTGTGTTTTTCTCTTAATATTTATTAACTGATGTTACGCAGAAAGCTATCTCACCCACTTATTAAGGAAGGGAGCAACTACTAATTCCCCTCCTAAATTGGTTAGTAATCTCTCTGCGCAACATCAGTTATTAAATTAAATCCTAAACCTTGTAAACTATTAGCTAATATTGTTTTATTCTTTGGAAGCTGGATAGTAAGCTGATTGAATTCACGCCGAAGTGGGTAATTTTTTCTTAAATTATCAAAGTTAACATTGGTTTGGCGTAAAGTAGCATCATCCCGACGTATATCATAACACGCCATAACAGCAGTATGTATAGCAACATCATCATCTATAGCATTAGAAAATTCTAGCTTAGTAACTGGGGCTGGTAAAATATTTGGTTGCCAAGTAGGCTCATACTGGAAATGTTCGCATATTTTGGCATACAACATTTCTGTACCTCTAATTTTACCATCCAAACTATAACCAGCAATGTGAGGAGTTGCTAAAAATACTTGTTGCAATAATAACTTATTAATCCTAGGTTCATTATTCCAAACATCTAATACTATGGTTATATCTGGACGAGCCATTGATGTTTTTAATAAAGCAATCTCATCAACGACTTTTCCACGTGAAGTATTAATTAAAATAGTATTATCTTTCAAATTAGCTAAAAATTTACTATTAACCAAATGATAAGTTGGATAATTGCCATCTCGTAATGGTACATGTAAAGTAATAATATCAGCCGTTAGCACAGTATTTAAATCAACATAATCAGGGTTTTGTATCAATGGATCATGAATAATACATTGCACATTTAATGCTGTTAATTTTTGTAATACCCTGGAGCCAACATTACCACAACCTATAATTCCAACAGTTTTATCTTTAAGTTTGAAATTTTTCTGTTCGGCTAATACTAATAATGCACTTATTACATATTCAGCAGCAGCAGTAGCATTGCTACCAGGAGCATTAGCAAAACCAATTTTATGTTGTTGTAAATAGTCTAAATCTACATGGTCGAAACCTATAGTAGCTGTTCCCACGAAATCTACTGAACTATCAGTTAATAACTTGTCATCTACTTGAGTAACAGAACGTACCAATAAAATATTTGTATCATTTAAATCAACATTGGTTAACTTACGCCCATTAATAGTACGCACTCTACCAAAATCATTAAAAGCGTCTTGAACTAATGGTATATTCTCATCTGCAAGTATGGTATTCATCTTGGTTAAACCTGATAGCTCTTATAAAACTATTAATATATTAAATCTGTTGATGATCAACTATAGATTCATGCAATAAAGTCAGAATTCTCTTACTAGTTTTATCGGATAATAATTTATTATTACTATCTAATACTATAACACGAGATGCTGTAGATTCATCTAATAAATTAATGAGATATTCCATTTCATTTTCTGTTTTACTATCTCCAAACCAACCAGCAAAAAATCCTTTATCAATTTTAGTAGTGATATAACGAATAAAATAAACTCCATTGGTTCGATCACGGTCTTCTACTGTAAAACCCAATCTATCTAATGCTAATCCAACTCGTCGCCAGGCTTGAGCAAAATTTTCTCGAATGACTAAACTAACTTTACCATCTGTTCCAGTCACTAATTTAGCAAACTGAACTGATTCAACTATCGTTTCTACCACCTTTATCTCTTTATTTTCAGCAATCAGTAAAGTTTTAGTTGGTTCTATGCCAGTAAATACTAAAATTCGCTTCAACATTTCTATTTCTAGTTCTGTGTCATTAGGCCGGTTTTGCCAAACCAATATTTCACCTCGTTCTACTTCTTCCACACCCTTATGAATCAAATAAAGCTCAGTTGTATCAGCAACCTGTTCCAAACGGATTCTAAATTTATCTCTAGTAGAGGCTGAATAAAATGTATCAATAAATTTCCCAAAATATTTACGAATACTATCTTGTGGAATATCAGCTCGATTTTCTTTCCATTCCGTTTCCATTATACCAATAGTTGGATTATCAATCTTTAATTTAAAACCACTTTCTAACCAGAATTTTTTAACTTTAGACCAAACAATAGCTGGTTTATCCTGAAATACTAACCAACGTATATTTTCTTTCCGTTTAATTTGTACTGTTTCTGAAGTTGCTAAAACTTGTTCAGCACCAACCTGAATCAAGTTATCAGTACCAGCTGTATTATCATCTTTATCATAATCTGAAAAACTGGTTGTTGATGAGTCTGCTGGTAAAATCATCTGATCTTCAGTCAAAGTTGAATCAAGCAGGTTTGGTGGTATTTCTAATGGCTGAGTCGGTTTACTTTCTTTATAGTCATGACGATAATCAGGTAGAGATTTGTCAATGGTACTACATCCCCATATAATACTGGTAAGTAAGCATCCGATAAGTGGTTTCATATTTTACCTTAAAAATGTGTGATTGGATAAATTAGGATTTTCAAGCTTATATTAAATAGTTCAAGCAATTATTCCACAAAATATTTCGGTAGTTCTGAACAAAGTGGTGATGACTAAAATTAAATAATATTAGCATAGGATTTATCCACTGACAAATTTAATTAAATATGAATTTAAATCAAATCATTATAGTTATTTTAATAAAAATTGTTTTATGGAAAGAAACGTTATCTATAAATTTAGTTACGCTTTGTTTATACTAAAAATTTGCCCTAAAATAATAATTTTCCAAATAATTAATAACAGTTTGAAAGTGAAATTCTGAATTAGAGGAGGAAATTTATTAGAAATATTGAATGTAACTGGGGGATTATTTGGTAGTCCTAAAGAAAGTAGTGGTATATAAAATTAAACAATACTAGAATTATAATTATAATTATAAATAATCCCTACCCAAATAGTTCCAATATGATTTGACAATTTTTTGGAAAAAGAAAGAGTCTTCCGAACCAAACGTGAAATCCGTTGTATCATGGTACAATTAAAGCGTTAAATACGGTTGGTTTCTTTTCCTACAGATTTATAACGTTTGCTAGAAAAAATAACATCATAATTCTTTCCAAAAATTTGGACATTGAATACCAAGCTTTCCTTTTTTTCTTGATAAATACAGTTTATTGGCAGCTCATACAAACTGTTTGTTACAATCTTTGCAGGCATATTTTTGTTTTCCATTGTGGATGCTTTAATATTACATTTTCTGAGTTGCTGGTTGAACAATTTTTTTCCCTAGATATTTTACATATATTAGGACTTAGAATTCACATTGACATTATGTTAATAATAAATTAGAATTTTTTATTAATCAATTAGCTAAATAAAAATTGCTATAAAAACCTCAACAACTGATTTAGGAGTGATAATGAATAAAATATTAGTAGCTTTAGCATTGTTTGTATTTACAGGATATACTATTGCTGAGACTGTAGTTTTGCCTACTCCAAATGGAATTGATTTACCAATAAATTATAAAGATTGGAAAGTAATTAGTTCATCTCATCGAGAAGATAATAAAACTCTTAGAATTATCTTAGGAAATGAAATAGCTATTGAAGCTGCCAGAACTGGAAAAACTAAATCCTGGCCAGAAGGTGCTATTTTAGGCAAATTAGTTTGGAAAGATGCAGTACATCCTAAATGGGAGGCAGCAATTGTTCCAGGAAAATTTGTTCATGCTGAATTTATGTTTAAAGATTCTGTAAAATATAAAGAAACTGGAGGATGGGGATTTGCCCGTTGGGTTGGTTCAGAACAAAAACCTTATGGCAAAGATGCTACATTTGTACAAGAGTGTTTTAGTTGTCATACTCCAGTTAAAGATAATGATTATGTTTTTACTCATCCAATCACATTACCATAAATTTTTAATGGCAGAAATTCTATACTTACACCTGATTTAATGGTTACACAGAGTAGATAGATTTCAAGTAGGATGTAATGAGTTTACGAATTACATCAAATACATCTAACTCTGTGTAACTTAGAGTAATAACCATATGGATAGAATTTCTACTTAAAAATGCTATAAAATGTTTGGAACGAGAAAAACAAGTTTTTTTGCTAAATTAGATAATAAATAAATGAATTCAAAAGAGTTAAATACTCTCAGTAATATTTACAAAGATACCATGCGTTGCGATCAACATCGTTTTCAAAAACGCATTCGTAGTTTAAAAGCTGATAATAATTCTGCTTACGAAAAGCTACTCGCCGACATATATAAATCTCTGCAACAACGTCAACTTCGCATAACTAATCTCCCCAAGCCTCAATTTCCAGATGAATTACCGATTAGCCAACATCGGGATGAGATTGCTGATGCGATAAAAAATAATCAGGTAGTAATAATTGCTGGAGAAACTGGTTCTGGTAAAACTACGCAAATCCCTAAAATTTGTCTAGCTTTAGGACGTGGCACTACCGGCCTGATCGGTTGTACTCAACCTCGCCGGATTGCAGCTCGAACTATGGCTACTCGAGTTGCCAGTGAACTAGATAGCCCATTGGGACATGCGGTTGGTTATAAAGTTCGCTTTAGTGACCGTTTGAGTTCTAATACTTACATTAAGTTTATGACGGATGGAATTTTATTAGCTGAAACTCAGAATGACAGATTCCTTGAAAATTACGATACTATTATTATAGATGAAGCTCACGAACGTAATTTAAACGTAGATTTTCTGTTGGGATATTTGAAACAATTATTACCCAAACGTCCTGATTTAAAATTAATTATTACTTCGGCAACTATTGATACTCAACGTTTTGCAACTCATTTTAACAATGCTCCAATCATAGAAGTTTCAGGACGAACCTATCCAGTTGAAACTCGTTATCGACCTTTATTAACTGATGAAGATGATGATCGGGATGTTACTCAAGGTATTTTAGATGCGGTGGACGAAATTGATCAACGAGATGATATTCTGATCTTTTTAGCTGGAGAACGGGACATTCGAGAGACAACCGAGGCCTTGCGTAAACATAAATTACTTCATACCGAAATATTACCGCTTTACGCTAGATTATCAGCAGCAGAACAGAATAAAATCTTTAATCCCAGTAATTTACGCCGAATTGTGTTAGCAACTAATGTAGCTGAAACTTCATTAACTGTTCCAGGAATTAAATCTGTAATTGATCCTGGTTTAGCTCGTATTAGTCGTTATAGTACTCGAAATAAAGTGCAACGCTTGCCAATTGAAAAAATTTCTCGTTCTAGTGCTGATCAACGGAAAGGTCGTTGTGGACGAATTGCTCCTGGAATTTGTATTCGTTTATATGCTGCGGAAGATTACGATTTGCGGCCAAAATTCACTGACCCAGAAATTTTACGGACTTCTCTGGCGGCAGTAATTTTACAAATGTTAGCATTACGCTTAGGAGATGTCTATAATTTTCCGTTTGTAGAGCCACCAACCACTAAAATGATTAACGATGGCTTTACTTTACTAACTGAATTAGGAGCGGTAAATGACAACCGTGAACTAACTGGAATTGGGCGGCAATTAGCCAAAATGCCAATCGATCCAAGGATTGGACGGATGGTTTTAGCAGCTAAACAGGAAGCTTGTTTACATGAAATTCTGATAATTGCCAGTGCATTAAGCATTCAAGACCCTCGTGAACGACCGATGGATGCACAACAAGCTGCCGATCTTGCCCAACAACAATTTACTAATAAAGAATCAGATTTTCTTAGTTATTTAAAGCTATGGGATTTTTTTCAGGAAAACTCTAAGCATTTGTCTCAAAGTAAACTTCGTAAACTATGTCGTAAGAATTTTTTATCTTATCTACGAATGCGAGAATGGCGAGATATACATCAACAGTTGCATACTTTTATCAGAGAATCTGGTTGGCAAGAAAATGAATTAGAAGCTAATTATGATGCAATCCATCGAGCTTTATTAAATGGTTTATTAGGCAATATAGCTTGCAAAACTGAAACTGAGAAAGGTAAACCTGATACTTATTTGGGAGCTAGAAATATTAAATTTTATCTCTTTCCAGGTTCTGGTCTATTCAAAAAACAACCAAAATGGACAATGGCTGGAGAATTAGTTGAAACTTCACGATTATATGCTCGTTGTTGTGCCAAGATAGAACCTGATTGGGTTGAACAAGTGGCTGGAGATTTATGTCAACATCATTATTTTGAACCACATTGGCAGAAACGACAAGCCCAAGTAGGAGCATTTGAAAAGGTTACTTTATATGGTTTAACTATTGTAGCTAAACGACGAATTAATTATGGGCCATTAGACCCAATTTTGGCTAGAGAAATTTTTATTCGCAATGCTTTGGTGCAAGCAGAATATAATTGTAATTCCAAGTTTTTTCTCCATAATCAAAATTTGATAGCCGAAGTTGAAGCTTTGGAACATAAATCTCGGCGACAGGATATTTTGGCTGATGAAGAACAGATTTATGCTTTTTACAATACTCGAATCCCAACAGGAATTTATAGTGGTAAAGCCTTTGATACCTGGCGAAAACCAGCAGAGACAAAGCAACCAAAATTACTATTTTTGAGTAAAACAGATTTAATGCAACATGCTGGCGATCAGATTACTCCGCAATCTTTTCCAGATAATCTTGATTTGGGCGGAATCAACTTTCCTTTAAATTATCATTTTGAACCTAGCCAGCCAAATGATGGTGTTACTATCGATATTCCTTTGAATTTGTTGAATCAACTGTCACCTCAAATTTTTGAATGGCTAGTTCCAGGCCTATTGGAAGAAAAAATTACTGCTCTATTGCGTGGGATGCCAAAAGCTATTAGGAAAGCATTTGTACCAGTGCCAAATGCGGCTAAAGATGCGGTAGAAACATTAGTAAATCCAAAGGTTACTTTTAGACAGGGAGGTAGTTTTTTAGAATATCCGCAACAGTCTTTATTAGAAGTTTTGACTATTTTCTGTCATCGTCGTTTAGGTGAACCGTTACCAGAACAACAAGTGTGGAATTTAGCAATTTTGCCCGCTCATTTACTTATGAATTTTCGGTTAGTTGATAAGTCAAAAGAACTAGATATAGGACGAGATTTACTTGCTTTACAACAAAAATGGGGCAACCACGCTAGTACTACTTCCCAACAACAAATTGCAAATAAAACTGGATTGGAACGAGATAATATTACTAGTTGGGATTTTGATGATTTGCCTAAGCAAGTAACGATAAAGTTTAACGATATGACAATGCAGGGTTTTCCAACTTTAGTGGATAAGGAAAATCATGTTAATTTACAAATATTGGATAAACCTAATTTAGCTCAACATTTAGCTGGATTACGGCGGTTATTTTTATTAAATTTGCCAACCAAAAAGTTGTTAAAACAAATGCCAATAAATTCCAAATTATGCTTGCAATATATGAAGATAGGTAATTGTGAACAATTAAAACGTTGTATGTTGACCACTATAGTTGATACGATTTTTTTAGTTGATCCTTTACCAAGCAAAAAATCTGAATTTGAATACCGTTTATATGAAGGCAAAACAGAATTATTACCATCTGCCGCAGAATATGCAATTCAATTGGCACAGGTATTAGAAGAATATAATACTGTAAATCAACAACTGCAAAAATTTTCCAATAGTATCAAAGCAATTCCAGAAATTAAGCAACATCTCCAGCATTTAGTTTATGAAGATTTTGTGCAGGATGTATCTCTAACTCAATTAAAACATTTACCTCGGTATTTGAAAGCAATTCAATTGCGTTTAACCAGATTAGAACATGACCCAAACAAAGATGCGAAAAAGGCCGAACCAATTATTCCACTCTGGCAAGCTTATTGGCAACGGCATGCAGAAGAAAGTTCTGAATTAATAGAATTTAGATGGATGTTAGAAGAATTGCGAGTATCTTTGTTTGCTCCAGAGTTGAAAACTGCTTATCCTATTTCGGTGCAAAGGTTACAGAGGGAATGGAAGAAGGTAAGATGATGGTTTTTTTTGGAATAATAATTTTTATTTATCCTTAAATTTTAAAAAGTAATATCAACGTCCAAAGCAATTGCGAGCATAAGAAGAAGGGTAGTCCTATTAATAGGAGTGAAATTAGAAATATCAGACCAGTAACCTCAGAAATTTTAGCATTGTAATCATGTATAATCCTCAAGATTTTTTGTGCTTAGAAGCAAAACAGTATGAACGGCTGAAATTTAGGGAGGCTTAAGTTTACTTCATTGATATATCGAGTTAATGAATATATTACTTAATTTCCTATTCCATGCATGTCAAAAACTTGATAGTCGAGTATATATGGTTAATTACATATTTCATGTAGGATGTAATGAGTTTACGAATTACATCTTTCGAGTCATATTAGATACACGATTGATGCAATTTCATTGCATCCTACATTATATATCTTAGGAAAAATGTCTATTAGACCTCTTGCAAAAGTAAATTAGGAAGAGAAATTAAATTCCATATTGATTTTCACGACTTAATATAGGAGGGCGACCAAATGTTCTTAAATATGTTTTCTTCCATTTTTAAGAGTTTAAATGAGATTAGTTACTATTTATTCTAACACCATTCTTGAACCACCGATAGGTCTGTCATCCAAGATTAAATATACACCTATGTGCATGAACTGGTGGAAGTTATCTGTAGGAAAACCTAAATGTTTACAATGTTGTAAATATTATAACTACTAGCTAATGGCAATTGCAAGTCCGTGAATATTTGTGAGAAGAAAGCCTAAGTGCAAAGAGCCTACGAATAGAAACATAATACACCTAAAGAAAGCGAATTAGGTGGAAATCGATTGCAGTTAGAACGGTAACATTCTGATTATTTAGGCAGAAATTATACAAATGGTCATCATATGGTTGGTTGATCTTCACTAAAAATGTACTATTAGAAACATTAATCAATATTTCGTAATTATATACCCAAACTTATTGATACAACCAAACTCGCATTAGTGAAATTAATTTATTGGAATCAATCGGTTTAGCTAGATAATCGTTGGCTCCTGCTTCAATACATTTTGCTTTATCACCTTTCATGGCTTTAGCAGTAAGAGCGATAATTGGTAATTTTTTATGTTTAGGCTGTTTACGAATTTTTTTCATAGTTTCATAACCATCCATCGCTGGCATCATAATATCCATTAAAATAATAGCAATATTGTCATTCTTTTCTAATAAAACCAAGGCTTCTTTCCCATTTTTAGCGACTAACACTTCCATATCTTTATCTTCCAATACTGTAACTAAGGCAAAAACATTGCGTATATCATCATCCACTATCAGGACTTTTTTATCTTTTAAAATTGTAGTTTTATTATGTACCATCTTCAGCATCGCTTGTTTATCTTCTGGTAAATTTGCTTCTAATTGATGTAAAAATAATGTAGCTTCATCCAATAAACGAGTTGGGGAACGTGATGATTTTAATACTAAATTATCTGTACATTGTTGTAATAAAATTTCTTCATCTGGAGTTAGTTCTTGTTCGGAATAAATAATCACTGGGGTTTTACAAGAATCAGGAGCATTTTGCATCTGTTTAATAAGCTTAGTGCTGGAACGATGTTCTATATCCATATCCAAAATTATACAGTCGTATACAGTAGTTTCTATACAATGCAAGGCATCTTCTATGGTAACCGCTTGAGTAGTCTGAATATCTTTGTTGGTTATTAAATCTGAAATTTGTTGGATATGCGATTCTGAATCAGAAATAACTAATAAATTCTTAACTTGTTTAGTAATCAACTGTTCTATTTGCTTAAATGCTTTAGAAAGCTGTTCCATGTCAACTGGTTTGCGTAAATAGCCAATCGCCATGTCTGTAGCATCTCCACTTATTTCAGAAGCAGAAATGAAATGTATTAAAATATCTTTAGTTTTGGGATTTGCTTTTAATTTTTCCATGACTGTTAAGCCATCTATTTCTGGCAAACCTACATCAAGAATGATTGCATCTGGTTGAAATTCTTCAGCTAATTGTAAACCAGTTTTACCATCATCTGCAACTAAACATTTAAAGCCTTTATCTCGAGCTGTTTCCAACAGAATATTTACAAAAGCAAAGTCATCTTCAACGATTAATAATGATTTATCATCATGAGTTAAATTATGCCGATCATCGATAGAAATATTAGATGTTACATTATCAATTGTTGGTAAGATTATATCCATTTCTTGCTTAACAATAGTTTCAGAATATTCATCTGCAATTACAAATTTTTGAGGTAAATATAAAGTAAACGAACTACCTTTACCTTCTTCACTGCGTAATTCTAATTCTCCACCAAGTAAACGGGCTAATTGGCGTGAAATTGATAAGCCTAAGCCAGTACCACCATAATTACGACTGGTAGTTCCGTCGGCTTGTTGGAAAGCAGCAAAAATAGATTCTTGTTTATTTTTCGGAATCCCAATTCCAGTGTCAGTAACTCCAATCACAACAGTTTCACTTGGCTTATATTTTATAACATCATTACGTCTGGATGGATGACGAATAGTAATTTTAACTTCGCCTTTACTGGTGAATTTAAAAGCATTGGATAGTAAATTATTAAGAATTTGTTTTAAACGTTGACCATCAGTATATAATGATTGAGGGATATCATCTGCAATGGTAATTTGAAAAATTAAGTTTTTGCTTTCTGCTAGAGGTCGAAATTCCTGTTCAATATTCATAATTAAATCAGTTAATAACACATCTTCAATATTGATTTCAATTTTACCAGCTTCTACTTTTGATAAGTCTAGGATATCATTGATAAGCTTGAGTAAATCAATCCCAGAATTATGAATAGTTCTAGCATATTCAACTTGTTTATCAGTTAAGTTTTTGCCTCTGTTATCAGCCAATAATTGAGCTAAAATTAATAAACTATTCAAAGGAGTTCGCAATTCATGCGACATGTTAGCCAAAAATTCCGATTTATACTTACTTGCTAATTCTACTTCTTTAGCTTTGGTTTCAATATCTTGTTTAACTTTTTCTAATATTACATTTTTTTCTATAATATCTTGTTTTTGCCGTTCTAATTCATCAGTACGTTCTTCCAAAGATTCATTAGATTGCCGTAATTCTTCAGATTGAATTTGCAATTCTTTAGTTTGGGTTTGTAATTCTTCAGATTGGCTTTGTAATTCTTCATTATTATGTTGTAATTCTTCTTGTTGCTGTTCTAATTCATGAGCTTGGATTTGAGTTTGTTGTAATAACTCTTGCATTTTAGTTCGAACTTCAACTGAATTAATAGCGACTCCAACAGTTGGCATTACTTGATTAATAAATTCTAACTGAACTTCAGTCAAATTAATCGAATTACCTAATAAAATTACTCCTTTAACCGAGTTTTCATATAAAAATGGAACGACAATTATATATTTGGGTATGGCTTCACTTAAATCTGATGCAACTTCAATCGCTATAATTTTTTGTTCTTTAACAGATCGTTCAACTAATCCTTTACTAAACTCAAATTCATCTGCAATATTTTTACGACGATTATGAGCATAGCTGGCAACTAGCTTTATAAAATTTATATTGGTTGATTTTTCAACTAAATAACATAGACCGATATGAGCATTTAAATACAGAGTCAAAAAAGACACCATATTATGAGTTAATTCTACAATATTCTGTTCCCCACTCATTTGATCATTTAATTGATTATGTCCAGTTTTTAACCAATCCTGTAAGCTATTTTGCTTAGTTGCTTTGACTAATTGTTGGGAGGCAATTTCTAAAGCAGTTTTAATTTTAGCAAAATCTCCAACATATTCAGCTTTAGTAGCAATTATTTTACCGTCTGCTAAATCTTGTGATGCTTGCACAATATCTTTGACCAAATAGCTTAAATTAGAAGATAAAGTTGCTAAAACTCCTTCAATTCTAGCAAAATCTCCACGATATCTAGTTTTGGAAGTGATGGTAAGCTTTCCCATTAACAAACCTTCTGAGATAAATACTATATCTTCAATCACTTCACGTTGATCTGATAGGGCAGTACTTAATGCCTCCTGGATTTGGATAAAATCACCATGATATTCTTTAGCTTGAGAAGTAATATTAAGATCACCAGCAGCTAATCCTTTTGAAACCAATACAATATCTTTAATTACGGAGCCTAAACTAGATAAGGCAATTTCTAAAGCTTGTTTTATTTGGATGAAATCGCCACTATATTCAGCTTTGGCTATTACATTTAAATTACCTTTAGCCAATCCCTGTGATACTTGTACAATGTCTTCTACCACTAAATGTAAGTTATTTAATGCGATTGTTAATGAATCTTTGATTTGAACGAAGTCACCTTTATACTGAGCTTGAGTGGTTAATTGTAAGTTGCCATCCGCCATTCCTTGAGATATTTGCACAAAATCTTTAATTATTTGTTGTTGATTATGTAAAGCATTATTAAGAGCAGTCTTAATCTGGATAAAATTGCCTTGATAGTTAAATTTTGGTTTAATACTAAGATTACCATCTGCCAGGCCAGTAGAAACTTGGACAATATCCTCGGTTATTTGTAATATATCAGTGACCATTTGTTGGAAAGCCTTAGCCAGCTGACCAATTTCATCATTCCGATTAGTATTAAGTGGTACACTCATATTGCCAGCCATCAAGGTATGAGCAGCGTGCGTTATCATACGGATAGGATTAATAAAATTGTTACTAAATAATATCGCAATCCTAATTATTAGCATAATACTGATTCCAATAATAAAAATACTCCACCACAACATGATCCGCATACCGCTAGTTGCTTCATTCCAATCTATTTTGGCATGTAATGACCAATTCAGCCCATTAATTTGTAAAGGTGTATATGCAATTAGCATTTTTTTATTATTAGAATCGATTATTTCTTTAATACCAGTTTTTCCTTTAGCACGACTAGCATGATTATCTGCTTTTAAATTAAATAAAGTATCTTGCTCAGAAAAACGTGAATTGGAACGTAATAAATAATCATCTTCACCTAATAATATAGTTTCACCATTTTTACCTAACCCATTGCTATACTGCATGATAGAATCGATTTTATTGATAGACAGTTGTAATATTAATACTCCTATTAATTTGGAAGCATCAAAAATTGGAGCCGCAATAAATGATACTGCTGCTTGAGAAGGTGCATAATAAGCGAAATCTTCTAAACTGGTAAAATCCTTATCTTTACTATTAAGTATGTTGTTAAAAACATGGCCAATGTTGGTATTTGCATAGGTTCCGTTCAATAATGAAGTCCCAAAATCATCCTCTTTTATAACAGTATATAAAACGCTACCTGCATGCGGATCGACTATAAAAATATCATAATAATCATGAATTTCTTTATATTTTTTGAAAAATGGATGATATTTAGAATGAATTTTATGATATGGATTTTCATTACTAATTAGTTGAGAATTATTTAAATATAAATTACGATAATTTTTCATACCAGCTATTTCATCATTATTTCCCATTTCTGTGTGAACTATTGCCCCAAAATCTTTGATAGCAGAAATAGTTATAGGATTTTGAGCTAATAATCGAATATCATTAACCGTCTGAGTAAAATAGCCTTTAATTTGTTGAGCTTTAATATCTCGTATACTAGTTAACCGATTGGTGATTTCCTTTGTTAACAAAGTTTGAGATTGGTTATAAAATAATAATCCAATTATAAATAATGGCAGTAAAGCAATAATTAAAAATAAAACTATCATTTTGTTTCGCATTGATTGGAAAATATTAAAATTCATTTTATAAACTCCAGTTAAATTCTTAATAAAATTCAATAAGCAATTGTTTATTTAACGCCGTGTGCAACTTTTAAGATTTTAATAGCAAATTTTCAATAGAGGATTACCAAGCAGCCTATTAATGAAAACACACAGTGAGATAATATTTTTCTGGTAAAATGATTGGTTAAATGCCAC
>JASFYV010000143.1:0-11751 GCA_045046925.1 Candidatus Marithrix sp.
ATATATCATCCCATCTAGTTTTTCCAGCATAATTTCCAGAATAAACTCCTACTTTACAATTGAGCTTCCCAGACAAAATATCTTCAATATTTTGCCCTTATTAATAAACCGTTTAATCTCAGGAGAATAGAATCTAGCCCACATGTAATAAAGGTTATTGCTATCAGTCATAACTCCATATTTACCATTAAACAAAAATGGAGTTTTGGAGGAGTAACCACTAAGCCATAAGAGGAATATTGGAAGCTTTCCGTAATCTGTCCAAAAGAGTTAGTCAAACATGGTGGGCAATGATAAAGCGTGTTGCACATCCTACTCGGCTATTTGCTAAAATAACAGTTAAATTTCATCTATAACATTATATTGAGCTGGATATGTAATAGGTAAAGTAAATTCGATTGTAAGCCCATTTTTATCAGCCTGATTGTAAGCTGTACAAGTTCCACCTATTTCCCAGATTAAAGATGCCACCATTGCCAAACCTAATCCCATGCCTTTCATCTCACCAGTAAAATATTTTTCACCTTGGTAATAAGGCATCCATATATCTCCAAGTTGTTCTGATGGTATGCTTAATCCATCATCACTAATTTGAACTATGATTGTTTCTGATTCCTTTGACAGTTTAATTTCTATATTAGGTTTTTCGGTAGGATGAAATTTCTTTGCGTTGGAAAATATCTCTGTCAAAATAATTTCTAGTACTTGTTTGGAAATAGCAATATTATAATCATCACTGGTATCATCTGGTTGAATAATTAGTACAGACTCAATTTCTAATAATTTTTTGACAACTTTAATAGATGCTAATATCGTTGGCATATTACAAGGTTCATATACCTTGGTAGTATTAGATGCTCTCATATAATTGAGTATTTCCTCAATCTGATTATTAAGTCTAGTAGCTCCTTCATAAGCCATTTCTAAAAAACCTTTAATTTTAGTTATAGGTAATTCAGCTAGGTTTTGGAGCATAAAATCAATTCCCCCAATAATAGGTGTTAGTGGAGTTCTTAACTTATGACCTATTTGACCACTAAAAACCCATTTTTGTCGATCCATTAGAATGGTGTCTGTAACATCGTGTAAATGAATTAAATATGTCGTATCTTCTGGCATTTCCATTACATCAACTCGTAACCAAAATGGTAAAGATGTTTTAGTATCAGGACGTACAATATAACAAGGTATTTTATTTAACTCTATATTAATTGGTTCTGGTTCGGCAGATTTTTCATGTACTTGATAATAAGATTTAGCTATTAACTGCACAAAATTTTCTTTAATATCATCTGAATAGTTTAAATATAAACAAGCCTTGGTATTAGCATAGGTAATCTGTTTGTCTGCATTAAGCATCACATAAGCTTCTCCAGTATTTTCTATCATCCATTTAAATTTACTTTGCTCAGTAATTAAACGTTGATAACGGTTGAGGTTGGTAATGGTTTTTACTCTAGCTCGTAGCTCAAATATATTGTATGGTTTAGAAACAAAATCATCAGCACCAGCCTTGATTCCACGTAATCGTGAGTCATGATCATCAAGAGCAGTCACCATAACAACTGGAACTTTAGCTAAAATAGGATTAGCACGTACACATTGACAAACTTCAAAACCATCCATCTCCGGCATCATTACATCTAATAAAATTATATCTGGTAGGATATTTTCCGCCTGAATCAATGCTTCTTCTCCATTAACGGCAGTAAACAATTCATAGCCTTGATTTTTTAATATGCCTATTAGAGCATCACGCATTGCCTCTTGATCATCTACAATTAAAACTTTACTATTCATAATATATTCCCTGTGATTTCTTAAAATCTGTACTAAATTTTAATCAAGTAACTTATGTTACACAGATAAATTACTAATCTCTCAATGCTATGTAAGTTAAGCAGGAGCAAACACATCGGTTCGCTCCTACCATATTGAAATATATTCTGTAGGGGCAGACCTGCGTGTCTGCCCTTAGCTTAATAGCTATTGCCCTTAACTCTTCAGGGAAACTAGTAGCTCCTCT
This sequence comes from Candidatus Marithrix sp., assembly GCA_045046925.1. GTDB lineage: Bacteria > Pseudomonadota > Gammaproteobacteria > Beggiatoales > Beggiatoaceae > DRQV01. The sequence goes on from JASFYV010000143.1 coordinate 2,027, forward strand.
TATTGGAGGAGTAAATAGCTTTCTGCGTAACATCAGTCAAGTAATTCTTCTATTTCTTCCACTAACTGTTTTATATTTACTGGTTTGCTTAAATAAATATTTGCTCCAGCTGCAATACAATGTTCTTTATCACCTGGCATAGCGAGAGCAGTAAGAGCTATAATCGGAGTTTTATCTAATTGTTTATCAGCCCGAATTTGTCTAATTGCCGTCAAACCATCCATACCCGGCATTTGAATATCCATTATGATAATTTCTGGATTAATTTCTTGGGCAATTTGAACAGCTTCTACTCCATCTCTGGCAATATCGACTTTATAGCCATATCCAGTTAAACCGCTATGGATTGCTATAATATTAGTTTCATTGTCTTCAGCAACTAAAATAAGAGCTGAAACATGGCGAATCTGGATTTTTGTATTATAATGTTTTTGTTTATCAATAGCTGGTGATAAATTATTTTCCTGCCAAGGAAGTGAAACGGTAAATTTACTACCTTGCTCAATTTTACTTTTTACTTGAACGCTACCACCATGTAATTCAGCCAGTTTATAAACTAGAGCAAGTCCTAGTCCAGTTCCCTCATGATCACGACTTAATTTACTATTAATTTGCACAAAAGGTTTAAATAAATTTTCTAATTCATGTTCTGGAATCCCAATTCCGGTATCAGTTACAATCAAATGAAGTATTTTATCCTTGATATTTGCTTGTAATTCTAAGGTAATTTGCCCTTTTTCATGGGTAAACTTAATCGCATTATTTAATAAATTTACCAAAATCTGTTTTAATGCTCGTTCATCAGCCATGATAGTTTTTACTTCATCATCACAAGTAAATATTATCTTGACTCGTTTTTGCAGAGCCATTTGTTTCACCATTTGAATACAAGCAAAACAAACTTCTCCAATAATTACGATTTTTAGTTTTAATTCCATTTTACCGGCTTGAATCTTAGATAAATCTAAAATATCATTGATCAAAGATAGCAGATGACGACCACTTTTATCTATATGACCAATTGCTTTAATCTGTTCTTGATTAATATCTCCATAAATTCCATCAGTTAACAACTCTGAAATAGTTAAAACTGCATTAAGTGGAGTCCGTAATTCGTGACTCATATTAGCCATAAACTCATCTTTAAGACGTGCAGCACGAGCAAGTTCGGCATTAGCTCTGCTTAATTCAATAGTACGTTCTTTTACTTGCTTAGAGAGCATATCTTTCTCTGCTTCTGAAGCTATATGAGCATTTTTAGTTTTGGTAATATCATGTAAAGTTAACAAATAAGCTAATTCATCTTCCCATATCGTATCCACTATATTCATTTCAGCAATGCCAATTTCATCATTAGATAAAGTAATTTTAACTTCAATCTGACAGCTGATAGGTACATTAAATTTTTTGCCAATTTCTAACTTAGTTTCACTGAGTTGTGCTTGCATTGCCGAATTAAAAAAATTAATGATACCACTATGATCAATTACCATCATACCAATAGTATTCTGTTCTACTACACATTGAAAGCTATTACGACTATTTTCTAATTCTTCGGCTGCATATAATAATTCTGCATTAAGAATATTTAACATTTCAGTCGCTTGACATAATTCATTATTAGATTTTTGTAATTCTTGAGTACGATTATTTACTTTATTATCTAATTCATAATTACATTTAGCAAGTTTTTGTTCAACTTTGGTACGACGTTTAATTTCTAGTTTAATCGACCAAAACAATAAAATAATTATACATAAAATGATTGCTGAAATTGTTAAGATTATAATAGAATATTTGTAAAACCATCCTATATGAGCATCTTTAGACGATGTTATCTTAAACCATTTATCGTAAATAGCATTATATTGACCCGACTCTTTGATAATACTTAAACCTTTGTTTAAACGTGTTAATAATGCTTGATTGCCTTCTTTGACTGCAAAACTATAACCACGTTCATAAACTAGAATATGTGGTCCCACCATTTCAATATTAGCTAAACCAGAGTCTTTGGTAATTATAATGCTCACTAATTTTGGTACAAAAGCAAAATCATAGTTTTGATCTGTAGCTAACAAATGTAAAGCTCTTGAAACCGTTTTGACTAAATGTATATCTTGAGTTATATTATGTTTAACTAAATAATCATGAGTTGCATCAGAACGCATGACAATAATTTTTTTACCGATTAAATCCTTTTCTGACTTAACATTTAGCTTACTGCCTTTACGTGCAAAAATAACCGCATCAGACACGGTATGGGACATAGTAAAATCAAAGACTTCATCCCTTTCTTCAGAATAAGACACCAGAGGTAAAGCATCTATTTCTCCATTTTCTAACGCAAGTCGTATTTCACTCCAAGCTCCAACTCTAAATTCCACTTCCAATTCAATTGCTTTAGCAACTTCTTTAAATAATTCTACGCTAAAACCATCTGCTTCATTGTTTTCATTCACAATAGCAAAAGGCGGATAATCAAATTCACTGCCAACTATAATTTTTGATTCAGAATCTTCTGTAAATATAGAAACTGATATTAATACAAGTAATATTTTGAATATAAACATTGAATAAATATCCCCTTAAACTAGTTGTGTTTTTATTGCTATAAGTAGTTTTTTAATATTTACTGGTTTACTAAAATATTCATTAGCTCCAGCTTCCAAACAACGCTCTCGATCTCTAGGCATAGCAAGAGTTGTCAAAGCTATAATTGGTATATCAGCTAAATTGCTATCAGCTTGAATATGTTTAATCGCTTCAATACCATCCATTTCTGGCATTTGGATATCCATTATAATCAAGTTTGGCCGTTTTTCTCTCGTTAATTTAATTGCTTCAATACCATTATGAGCAATTACAACTTGATAACCTTTTGCTTGTAAACTTGTTTGTATGCCAATAATATTGCTTTCATTATCTTCAGCTACTAATATTAATTTGTTAGTATTAGGTATGTCGGATAAATTAGCTACTATATTATTAATTTTTTGCCAAGGTAATGTGATACTAAAACAACTACCTTTTCCTACTTCACTTTCAACTTGAACTCCACCACCATGTAATTCTGTTAATTTATAAACTAAGGATAATCCAAGCCCAGTTCCTTCTTGTTGACGAGACAAACCACCATCTAATTGTACAAATGGTTGAAATAAATATTCAATTTCAGCTTCGCTAATTCCAATCCCAGTGTCTATAACATTGAATTTAACTATACCATTTGATTCATCACCAATGATCTCTAATTTTATTTGGCCTCCTTGTGGAGTAAATTTAACTGCGTTAGTTAATAAATTAACCAAGATTTGTTTTAAGCCACGTTTATCAGCTTGCACGATAGTAACAAAACCATCATAAGCAGTCTGCAATTTAATTTGTTTTTTAGCAGCAGCAGGTTTAACAAGTTGTAAGCTTTCCTGACAGATTGAATCAATTTTAACCTGTTCAATGTGTAATTTCATCTGACCAGCTTTAATTTTAGATAAATCTAAAATATCAGTTATTAATGATAATAAATGTTTACCTGCTTGCTCAATATGTTCTATCGATTCACGTTGTTTAATATTAAGTTCACCATAAATTTCATCTAATAATAATTCAGAAAATACGATAACTGCATTAAGTGGAGTACGAAACTCATGACTCATATTAGCTAAAAATTCATCGTTGAGACGAGAAGCACGAGCTAATTCCTCATTTGCTTGCCTTAAATCAACAGTCCGTTCTTCTACTCGCAATGCTAAAGAAGCACGCTCTTTATCAAGAGCTATTTCCATTTGCTTGCGTTCAGTTATATCCTCTACTACACCATCTATAAAAATAGGCTTGTTATCATTATCATGTTTTAAAATGCCAGAAATGGAAATATGGAAAGTAGAACCATTTTTGTGGATGGTTTCTAATTCAAAATTTTTTACTTCTCCTTGTTCATGAAGAGTAGTTAATAATTGGTCGTTAGGTTCGATATATTTTGAAATTATAGGTTCTTGCATAAATTGTTCAACTGAATCAAATCCATACATTTTAGCAAGAGCATTATTAATATTCAAAAATATACCATCGGTCGAAATCCTAAACACACCAATGTTAATATTATTTACTAAACTACGATATTTTTCTTCACTTTCTTGCAATGCTTTTTTCATTTGTTCACGCTCAGTAATATTTTGCAAAATACAACATGTTTGTTGGAAATTACCTTTTGTATCATATTCAGTTTTGATATTACACTCAATTAACATCACATTATTGTTCTTTCTAAGCATCCCCAACTGAATACGGTAAAATCCATCAACTTCTTGAAATTTAACAAGTTTTTCTTGAAAATATTCCACATACTTTGGTTCTAAAAAATCGATAAAATATTTACCAATTACTTCCTGATAGGTATAGTCAAATGTTTTAAGCCAAGCTTACGGTAATGAATTTTCCTTGTTCATCAAGTGATTGATAGCCTGATGGAGTTCTTTCATATAAAAAGCGAAATCGTTCTTCACTGGATTTTAAAATACTCAAGAACCAAAAATAATATTAATACTGGGACAAATATAGGTGAATTTACCAGAATTATCAGTTATAAAAATTGTATCTGAAATATTTTCTAATATAAGATTATGAAGATTCTTATTTTCAACAAGTGCTTTATTGCTTGATTTATAATCTGTAATATTTTGTTTAACGGCAATAAAATTAATGATTTGATTTTGAGAATTTTTGATTGGAGTAATAGTCATTTTACAATCAACTAATTACCCATTTTTACATCGATTAACTAATTTTCCAGTCCAAACATTACCACTTTTAATGGTATTCCATAAATTTTGATAAAAGATTTTTGACTGTTGGCTAAATGTAATAAAGATTTTGTGATTTTGACCAACAACTTCTTCGAATAAATAACCAGTTACAGAGGTAAAAACCAAATTTACCCATTGAATATTACCTTCAATGTCGGTAATAATTATTTCATTGAAGATTGTTTCTAAGATATGATATTGTAACTAAAAATTAGTATTTTGTAAGGAAATATAAACTTTATCAATAAGTACTTTTAAATGTAAAAGTTGTTTATTGAAATTTATATTTTGAAATTGTTTTAGAACAGTTCTAGCTTGTTCAAGATCAGCAAGCAGTTCCTGATATACGTTAGTGTTCATCAAGTTGCATCTTTTTCTCTTGTGTATAATTATATTTATTCAGTCAATAATTTAAACTTTTATTTGGGAAAATATAAGCCTCAAATATTTTATATGAATTACAAATATCTGATAATACTTATAGTAGTAAAGACTTAAAATAAAATCAATCTATTAGTAGTTTTTATTTAAATATTCTGTAATAAAGATATTTTACACAATTATAGCCGCAATAGAGATGCCAATTTATTTTTTAGCTAAGTATTTGTATTTAATGTTTTTATATTTATGATAAAAATAAAAATATTCCAAAATATGGAAAAATTCCGAAATATGGAAAATAATTTCCAATATTTAGAATTTAAAGTTATATATAAAATGTTGTAAATATATTTAGGAGACAGGTTATATGAATTGGGCAATAGCCCAATTTATTACACTATTCATCTTGTAACATCATAACCTGTATATAAGACTTAATCACACCAGCCTCATTAAAAGACACGATAATATTTCCATATGGTTGATAACCTTCTTGTATTTTTTCGTTAACTGATTTAACTAACTGTTTATCATATTGTTCTACAACAGTTATATAGATATTTTTTTCCATCTTAAAATTCCTTATTGATTATTCAAGGTGAAATTATAATATTAAATTAATAATTTAACTGATGTTACGCAGACAGATCACTAACCTCCCCTAACCCCTCCTAAATTAGGAGGGGAACTATGCTCCCCTCATTAATAAGTAGAGGCTGTGGGGGTATACTTTCTGGGTAACATCAGTAATTTAACATAAATTATAGCATTTTCTGTTTGTATACCTCCCCTAATCAATGTGTAAGAAATATCCCTAATTGCCTATCATGATTATTAATATGTTTAATAAACCATTCAATTAGTTCTTCCTTAATGCGTAAGGTTAAATATAGATTACTACCATTATTTTCATAATAATCTATTATACTTTGCAAATTATCCATAAACTTTTCATGTTGATTTTTATGAACAGTATAAAATGAATAATTATTTTGCCTCATGTAAGTTTCTTCAGTAGAAAAATGAACAATTGCATAATTTTTTAAAAACTGAATTAATTCAACTATATCTTTATAAGATTGGTTTTTAGAAATTGATAACATTAAACTTTTCATTCTGATGAATAGTTCTTGATGTTGACTATCTATAGTTGTATGATGAATTGCTAAATCTGGAATCCAATCAGCTTTTTTGATTAAATCTTCCCATAATTCAATGTTTTTAGTATTTAAAAATTTCTCACAACGATGGATAAATAATTTTGCAACTGTATCACAAGGATTGGTTTGTAAAACTTGTTGCATTATTGTTTCGGTTTCAACAAATTTATTATGTTGATATAAATTAATCGCTGTTTTAAATGATTCTAAATTAGCCAATTTTTTATCTTGAATACTTTTTTCATCACTATTAAAAATTTCAAAAATATTTAAATGCTCAAATCTACCTTTAACTTTAATATTATCTATAAATCGGTAATTATATAATGAAGCATCTGCTAAACTATTGAAAGTACTTTGACTGATAATAAATGGAACTTTATAAATTTTAGTAATAGTTTCAAGTCGAGACGCAACGTTTACTGTATCACTAATTACAGTACATTGTAATCGATTTTCTTCACCAATTATCCCCAACATTAAGTTACCAGTATTAAGTCCTATACCAGCTTCAATTCCTTGATGTTTCTGAGTTTTTACCATATTAATAGCTGCATTTACCGCATCATCCGCATTAATGAACAATGCCATAATAGCATCTCCAATATATTTATCTATAATGCCATTATTAATATGGATAATTGGGATTATTTCACTAAGATAAGCATTGATAAAATCAAAATTTTCTTGGGCTGACATTTTTTCAGACAAACTAGTAAAAGAACGAATATCCGAAAATAATACCGTCATATTTAATTCAACCTGTTCACCTAGTTGAATATCAAGTATGTCTTTTTTACTTAATAAATGTAGCAATTCATTAGGTACAAACCGTGAGTAAGCTTGATTAGTTTTTTGTAAAACTATCCTCGCATAAAAAAAAGTGAATAAAATTATACAGCCAGTAAAAATAAGGTAGCCAGCGAAAACAATTTGAGCATTTTGTTTAAATTTTATTGCAGACTGTTGTAAGTCAAATGATATTTTATTTTCAACTTTTTTTAATAAGTTAATGTTACCAGTTGCCATTTCCCACCAATAACTTGGTTCTATTTCTAATATATGTGATTGTAGTGTCTCATAATGTAATGCTGGCTTATTAAACTGAAACATATTTTTAATTTTATTATTATCGACATATTTTGGTAAATTAAAATTTACTATTAGAAAATATTCCCGGATATGTTTTAGCTCGTCTATAAATTTTCCTTGTCTGGTATTTTTATAAAATTGTTGTTGGGTATCAGTGGCAAACAGCAAAAAATTTTTAGTATAAATATCTTGAGCTTCAATTAAGGCTAATATTTTTTTATGTAAATTAAAATCAAAATAACTTTGAGTTAAAGCAGCATATACAATTGCTCTTTCAATACCAGCTTTTTCTTTAGCTTGTAAAAGATAAACATAAGCCATTATTTTATGGGTAAATTCATTATTAACAATAGCTTTTGCAATATGGTTAATATCAGTTAAAATCATATCAATTAGTTCATTGTAATAATTTATTTGTTGTTGCAAAGATATATTAAAATTATCAATAGAGCTTCTTATATTAATAATATTATCTTCTTTATCTAGGACTTCTTGAAATTTATTGCGAATATCATCAGTACCTAAATTTATTAAAAATTGATCTAATTCTTGTTTGGCGTTATTAGTTTTTAACCTTTGTTTTTGTAAAGTAGGAAATAGTTTGCTACCATTGCTGCTAATCAAACCAGCAGAAAGACCTCTTTCCTTCTGTAATTCATGAATTAATGCACTAGCCTTGACAGTAATTTCCGAAAAATTTTGGAGCATATTCATTTGCCTAACTACATCTAATTTTGCAAAAGTAATGGTTGTAGCTAGATAAATAAGTCCTATCATTGGAATGGCTAACATAAAAGCTAGTTTATTGGTTGTTTTTATGTTTTTTAGCATAATGGTCTTAGGTAAATTTAAAATTGGTTTATAAACTATAAATTATCGCTTATCTAATAAAAAATCCCATAAATCTTTATCTTCTTTATTAATATGCTCAATAACCCATTCAACTATTTTTTGCTGAATTTGTAAAACAAAATATATATCTCCACCATGCTCTTTGTGTTGGCGTTTAAATCTTTCATAGGTTTTTATAAATATGGTATGTTGTTCTTTATGAAAGGCATGATGTGGGTAATTATATATATCCATATACATTTCTTCTAAAGTAAAATGGGAAGTAACATAACTACCTAAAAAATCTAGCATATCAAATATTTCTTCTTCAGAAACTCCACTACCTATTGACATAACTAAGTTTTTTACTCTAATAAATATTTCCCGATGTTGACTATCAATATTTGGATCATTTACTGATAAAGAATTAGTCCAATGAATTTTTTTAGCGATTTGTTCCCAATATTCACTGCTCCCAATTTTTAAAAAACGTCGACAACGCTGTAAATAAATATCAGCAGCAGCATCAAAAGGATTCAATTGTAAGCATTTCTGCATTAACCTACCGACTTGAAGAAATTTATGTTCTTGATATAAATGCACAGCTTGCTCAAATATTGGTAAGGTTTGCTGTTTACTAAATTGAGATTCTTGTGGCTCACAGTCAAAAACCTCAAATATATTAATCCTTTCATAACGGCCTTTTACTCGAACATTATCCAAAAATCTAATTGCATAATTATTATGATCACTTAAATTATCATAGGTATTTTGACTAATTATTAAAGAACATTTATAAGTTTTAGTTGCTCCTTCTAATCTGGAAGCCAAATTTACCGCATCGCTTATAACTGTGCATTGCAAACGATTAGCCTCACCGATAATTCCTAACATAAGCTGACCGGTATTTAAGCCAATCCCAATCTTAAGTTTTTGATACTGGCGAATTGGATTACAACTACGATTACATTCATCTAAAGTTTGTAACATTGCAATGGAAGCCTTCACAGCATCATCAGCATTAATGAACAGAGCCATGATTGCATCACCAATATATTTATCCACAATACCATTATGCTTATGGATAATCGGCCCCATTTTTTTCAGATAAGAATTAATTAAATTAAACGTATCTTGAGGTGACATTCTTTCGGATATACTAGTAAAAGAACGAATATCTGCAAATAATACTGTCATATCCATTTCTATATGATTGCCCAATTGGATTTCTAAAATATGTTCTTTACTTAGCAATTCTAAAAATTCATCTGGAACAAAACGAGCGTAAGCTACACTAGTATCTTTTAACATACTTTCTGAACAATTAATAGAATAAACCATTTGTAACATTGCGTTGGATAGCTGGCCAGTTTCATCTTTAGAATCAATACGAATATCAACATCTCGATTGCCTAAAGTTATTTGATTAGCTATTTTGGTAGCCAGCGTTATTATA
>JASFYV010000144.1:0-19209 GCA_045046925.1 Candidatus Marithrix sp.
ATCACGGATCAAGAAGGTGAAAAATACTTGTGAGGATTTTAATAAAGCGATAGATTTGGCCTTCCAAAAAGATTATTGAATTTAAATAGTACTATATTTAAAGTTTGGAATTAGTATTCATTATTTGTTCAACCATATTCAAACCAAAATGCTTCCAAGCTAATTTAGTTGCTACCCTACCTCTGGGAGTACGCATTAAGAAACCTTGTTGAAGTAAAAAAGGCTCTATTACGTCTTCTATTGTTCCACGTTCTTCTCCAATAATAGCAGCTAAAGTTTCCACTCCTACTGGGCCACCATCAAACTTTTCCATAATAGCCAATAATAGTTTGCGATCCATGACATCCAAACCATGGATATCAACATCAAGCAGATTCAATGCGACTTGGGCTATTGTATGAGTAATGATTCCGTCAGAACGAACTTGAGCATAATCCCTGACTCGACGTAATAAACGGTTAGCAATACGAGGCGTTCCTCTAGCACGATCAGCTAATTCAATAGCTCCATCAGCATCTATAGAGACATTTAAAATTTTGGCGGAACGTTTGATAATAATTGCTAAATCTTCACTAGAATAAAATTCTAAGCGTTGAGTAATTCCAAATCTATCTCGCAAAGGCGAAGTTAATAAACCAGCTCTAGTAGTCGCTCCAACTAAGGTAAAAACTGGTAAATCTAATTTTATCGAACGAGCGGCTGGGCCTTCACCAATCATAATATCTAACTGAAAATCTTCCATTGCTGGATATAAAATTTCTTCAACTACTGGACTAAGACGATGAATTTCATCAATAAACAATACATCATGAGGTTCAAGATTAGTCAGTAAGGCTGCTAAATCACCTGCCCGTTCTAATACAGGTCCTGATGTCTGTCTAATATTAACTCCCATTTCATTTGCAATTATTAACGACAAAGTAGTTTTGCCAAGTCCAGGTGGTCCAAAAATCAGCAGATGATCCAATGCTTCATTTCTGGATTTAGCTGCTGAGATAAAAATTTCCATTTGTTCGCAAGTACGTGGTTGGCCAATATAATCCGCTAAATATTTAGGGCGAATAGCTTGGTCAACAGCTTTATCTTCAGAGCTTTCAGTGGTACTAATCAAACGATCTATTTCGATAGTCACAATAAGTTAAATCTAATCAATTGGTTTTAATACTGGATTCTTAAACCAAATATTGCGGACTAATTTTCTGGTTAAATCAATCGGTATCAATATCATAGCAAATGTAATTATATAGAACCATTCTACTGGTTGTAATGGCACTGTACGCAATATTTCGCCACCAATATAAATGAAGATAGTTTGGACAGTGAAAATTATTACAATTACGCCCAAGAATAATTTATTTTTTAGAATATGCTCAAATAGGTTCAAACTCTCAGTGCGAGCATTAAAAGTATTAAAAGCGTGCATGAATACAAAAAAACCGAAGAAAGCGGTTAAAAATACAGCTTCTGCTTCTTTGCTATTGATATCCATACCTCTGGAAAACAATTCTCGTACTGGGTCATAAGTCAAGAAAATCATACTGGCTAATGCGGCTATTCCACCATTGATTAAGATTGAAGACCACATGTCTTTGTTAATAAGCTGTTCACTTTTAGGAATTGGTTTTTCTAACATATATCTGTCCAATGCCGCTTCCCCAGCAAATGCCAATCCAGCTAATGTATCCATGATGATGTTAATCCACAATAATTGCGTCATGGTCAATGGTAAATCAAACCCAAAAAACGGTCCAAGGAAAGCTACTAAAATTGCTGATAGATTGACTGTTAATTGAAATATTAAGAATTTACGAATGGATTTAAATAAGGTTCGGCCATATAACATGGCGGTGGTAATTGAGGAAAAATTATCATCCAAAATCACAATATCACTAGATTCTTTGGTCATTTCTGTGCCACTTCCCATCGAAAATCCTACATCAGCATTTTTTACTGCCGGAGCGTCATTAACTCCATCGCCAGTCATACCAACTACCCAATCCATTTCTTTAGCAATTTTAACCAATCTAGTTTTATCACTAGGATAAGCTCTAGCAATTACACTTAAATCTGGTAACATTTGTTTAAGCTCAGTATCAGATAGTTGTGCCAATTCAGTAGAAGTAATAGCTTTATTATCTGATTTACCAGAAAACAAGCCAACATCAATTCCAATTGCTTGAGCAGTTTCCTTCGCATCTCCGGTAATCATCACCACATGCACACCAGCATCCTTAGCCATTTTGACTGAAGAATAGGAATTAGTGCGTAACGCATCTCGCATGCCAAAGATACCTAACAAAGTTAAATCTTTAGCTAATTCTTTGTCTGCATTGATTGGAGTGTCTGTAATTGCCACAGCTAACAAACGCATAGCCCGACCTGATAAATTACTCATTTCTGCTTCTAAAGAACTAGTATCAGTCAGGATAACTTTATTACCATCACTATCTAAATATGAACTACAATTGGCTAATATTATTTCGGCAGCACCTTTAATCAGAGTTAAATCATGCTCTCCCTCAACTTGCATGGCAGAAAATTTACGGCTACTATTAAACGCTATCATATCAACTATGGAAATTTCAGCCTCCTGTTTTAATAATGGAGTTATGAAATGTAGCATAGCTTGTTCAGTACGATCTGCTCCCAATAATTTAGGATTCTGTGGGTTAGTTAGATCGATAGAAGCACTGGTGTTATTTCGTAATGAAAATGCAACTAGCTGTTTTAAATTTTCTGGGATTTTGGCTAATTGTTGATAACGTTCATTATCACCGGTTAAGAACTCTTCTACCATTAATTTACCTTGTGTCAAAGTTCCAGTTTTATCACTGAATAACACGGTTAAACTACCAGCAGTTTCAATTCCTAATAATTTGCGGACTAACACTTTTACTGATAACAGTTTTTTCATATTTAAAGCTAGTACCATTGCAATCATCATTGGTAATCCCTCTGGAACTGCAACTACAATAACAATGATAGCTAAAATTGCAGCAGTAACCACATGAGTAATAATTTCCCCAGTAGGCAATAACATATAGGCAGCTAAGCCACCTTCAGTTTGGAGGAAAATATGATTAAACAAGAAAGCAACAAAAATAAAACTTGCCCCAATATAGCCGAAAGTAGAAATATGTTTACCTAATATAATTAACTTTTCTTGTAATGGTGATAAGCGATCTTCAGCAGTTATGATCTCTTGCATAGTTTCTCCATACCGAGTTTTATCCCCAACTGCCGTGGCCTTCATAACTCCTTCACCATCCTCAATCAAGGCTGCTCTAAATACATGGTTATCTCGTTCTGAATGTTCTTCCGAAGTATTTTCTGGGATAAATTTCTTCTGAACTGGTTCTGATTCGCCAGTCAAAGAAGCTTCATTAACATCTAAATTGCCAGCTATTAGTATTCCATCAGTAGGAATGGTATCGCCAGGTTGCAAACGAATATAGTCCCCGACTACCAAATCATTAATACTTATTTCAGTTAAATGGTTATTTCTAAACACTTTAACCTGAATCATAGAGGCTTCTTCTAACAATTTTTGAAATTCATTTTCATTACTATATTCCGACCAAGTAGCCACAAAAGTAGCCACAAACACTGCAATTGCAATTCCTACACTTTCATACCATTCTGTATAGCCAAGAATAGTTAGAAATGTAGTAATACCTAGTGCAAATAATAGGATAATAATTATTGGGTCTTTAGCGTTATTAAGTAACTTGTCCCAAAATGTTTCTCTTTCCATGGTCGTTAGAGCATTAGTACCATGTCGGTTACGAGAATCAATTGCTTCTTGCTCATTTAAACTGGTAAAATTAAATTTCATATAAATACCTTAAAAAAGATTATGAGTGATGCTAAAATATCGTAATATCAGTTAGTTATTCTAAATCCTTATGTCTCTATATTTTATATACTATTGTCTATTTTAGTAATTTGCGAAATTGTTGTAAAACTTTTCTATTACTTTCCAAAGTTTGAGTTGACTTGCCTTTGTATTTAAGTTGTTCTATTTTTGCATCCAATATTTTCCCTGCCTCCTTAGAAAATAATATAGGGTATTGTATTATAACATTTTTTATATCTTCTATTGTCTGAACACTTGATAATTTATAAACTGCCTTCAATAGTCTGTTTAGTTGTTCTGAATTTAATCTAGCTTTGACTTCGATAGGAACTGGCTGACTAAATCTAATTATTAACCAGTTAATTAACTTATATAATAAAGGAAAAAATAAAATTATACTTAATGTCTTAAATACAAACTTCATTGGATAATTTTTTTGAAACTGTAGCATGATTTATTATACCATAATTCAACATATTGTTAGATTTTATGCTATTTTAAAAATTTTATAAAACTTTAATTTATCTATAAATATTATGATTCCTGAACTTGGAAATTTTGCCCTATTATTAGCTTTGGGCTTGGCCTTAGTCCAAACAATATTCCCGCTTATTGGAGCAAGCCAAAAAATACCTAATTGGATGGCAGTTGCACGTCCTGCTGCTAGTGGGCAGTTATTTTTTATGCTCATAGCTTACGCATGTTTGACTTATGCTTTTGTAATGAATGACTTTTCAGTATTATATGTAGCCAATCATTCTAATACTGAACTACCGCTTATTTATCGAATTGTTAGCGTTTGGGGCGGCCATGAAGGTTCTTTATTACTATGGACTATGATGTTAGGATTTTGGACTGTTGCAGTTGCCATATTTAGCCGTAGTCTACCACAAACAACAGCTACCAGAGTAATTGCTGTGATGGGATTTATTAGCTGTGGTTTTCTGTTGTTTATGATTTTAACTTCCAATCCTTTTGATCGTTTTGCCAGCCTTGCTCAAGTCCCGATTGATGGGCGTGATCTTAATCCATTACTACAAGACCCTGGTTTAATCTTGCATCCACCAATGTTATATATGGGCTATGTGGGTTTTTCAGTGGCTTTTAGTTTTGCAATCGCAGCTTTATTAGGTGGTAAACTCGATAGTGCTTGGGCTAAATGGTCTCGACCTTGGACTTTAATAGCATGGGCATTTCTAACTTTAGGAATAGCTTTAGGTAGTTGGTGGGCTTATTATGAATTAGGCTGGGGTGGTTGGTGGTTTTGGGATTCAGTCGAAAATGCTTCCTTTATGCCTTGGTTAGTAGGTACAGCATTAATTCATTCTTTAGCTGTCACTGAAAAACGTGGTGCTTTCAAAAATTGGACTGTACTCTTAGCTATTATTGCATTTTCCTTAAGTTTATTAGGTACTTTCTTAGTTCGTTCTGGAGTTTTGACTTCTGTACATGCTTTTGCTACTGATCCAGCCCGTGGAGTATTTATTTTAGCTTTTTTAGGTGTAGTAATTGGAATCTCATTATTATTATATGCTTGGCGAGCCCCAAAAGTTGGCGTTGGTGGCCATTTTGAAATGCTATCTAAAGAAACTCTGTTATTTGTTAATAACATATTATTACTAGTTGCTTGTGGAGCAGTATTATTAGGTACTTTATATCCATTATTTATTGATGCACTTGGTATGGGTAAAATTTCGGTAGGCCCACCATATTTTTCGGTAGTATTTTTCTGGATAATTGCACCATTAATGGTTCTGATTGGAGTTGGCCCACTGGTACGTTGGAAAAGTGATAAGTTCAGTGTTATATTTGCTAAAATTAAGTATTTTCTATTTATCAGCATAGCTTTGGGTTTATTATTACCATTTTTAGTTATGGGTAAAGCTGGATTGGTAGTATTTCCTGGAGTAGCAGTAGCAATTTGGATTACATTGTTAACCATAAGGCATTGGCAAAATAAACTGATTTTTAAAGCAAATGAAGAGAAAAAAACTCGCAAATTATCTGGTAGTTTTTATGGAATGGTTTCTGCTCACATCGGGATTGCAGTATTTGTAGTTGGAGTCACTTTATCCAATTCATTTAGTATCGAAAAAGATTTGCGGGTAGAAATTAATAAACCAATAGAATTAGGTGGTTATAGTTTTATATTTGAAGGTACTAAATCTGTCAAAGGACCAAATTATAATGCTGAACAAGGAATTTTTAGAGTATTACAAGATGGAGTGCTGATTACTACTTTACACCCACAAAAAAGGTTTTATTGGACTAAACAAATGCCAATGACAGAAGCTGCGATTGATTGGGGTATTACGCGGGATATTTATGTAGCTTTGGGTGAGCCTTTAGGTGATGATGCTTGGAGTGTACGAATTTATTATAAACCGTTTATCCGTTGGATTTGGCTGGGTGGTTTATTAATGGCATTAGGAGGATTTATATCTGTTATGGATCGACGTTATCGGCGAAGTTAGAATTATAATAGCTTAGGGTAATTTTTAATTGTGAATGGTTAACTGTGAATTTTTAATTTTTAATGAAAGTCAAAATCATTAGTAATTAACCATTATTCATTCACTAATTCACAATTAAAAATCCTGTAAATTATGATTCAAATACACATATTGTTCCTAAATTTTATTTAGGAACACAATGTTTAAGAAGCTCTGTTTCAAGTTTAGACTAATAAAATCTTGATAACCAATGTGTTACTAAATTTGTGAACGATATTGAATATTCCTAGATTCCCTAAATATAAAGTATATAAATGTAGGGTGCAATGAAAGTATGAATTGCATCAAGATGTAATTCGTAAGCTCATTACATCCTACATAAAGTATGTAATTAACCATTAATCCGTATACTTTAAAAATAATGCCTAAAAATTTAATAATAATATTAGGTTGTTTGTTTTCTATACTAAGTTTTTTTATCGCACAAACACTGGAACAACAACATATTAATGCTGAATTTGTAGAAAATTCTAAAAAAAATACTGATATAGTTCAGAAAAATATTCAAACTATTCTTGCTATTATACCAACTATAGCTTCTTTATATAATTCTAGTCCTCAACCAACTGATTTATTATCTTTCCATTCTAATACTTTGTTAATAGGATGGTTACCTAAAATAACTCACAGAGATAAATTTAAATCAGAATATACTGCAATTTTAGAGTATGATAATGTTGGAAACACAATATTTGCTCCAACTCAAGAAAAATATTTCCCATTATTATCTAAAACAGATAGTTATCCATTGGGTTTCAATTTTGGAACTATAATAAATTCTTTAGATTTTACCAAAAATAAGACCCAAGCTTATTCAATCAATAATTCTAAATATATTTTATTTCACCCAATTTATATTTCTAAACGATTACAAGGCTTTATCTTTGGAATTTTAAACATAAAACCTATTTTACAAGATGTATTGCCAAATAATAATAATTTTCAGTTAGCAGAAATATCTAATCAAATTTTATCAATTAAACATAACCTTAATATAGCTGGAGTTAATCAGTTTATTGTATATAATTCAACCAATAAACCATTTATATTACCTTTAATAATTTTATTAGGAGGTATTATATGTACATTTTTTATGGTTCTTTATACCCAAAAATCAATGAAATATGAAAAATGTTTACAAACTATAAAAACAGAACATTCAAAAATTGATATGGCACTTCGATTGGCAGAAGAAGATTTAATAGAATATAGTCTAGCATTAGAGATTCAAGTTGTTCAAAGAACCCAAGAATTAGCTAAACAAAATAAATTATTTCAGCAAGAAATCTGCGACCGCAAACGAATTGAAGGAATGTTACGTGAAAAAGAGGAATTTTTACGTTTAGTTATCAATAATATTCCACAATTAGTATTTTGGAAGGATAGAAATGGAAAATATTTAGGCTGTAATAAAGTATTTGCTAAATTTTTTGCTGTAGATAATATCGTTGGTAAAACTGATTTTGACTTGATTCCAGAACAAGCACGTTATCTATCTAAAATAGAAAGTAAAATAATGGCAAATAACATTCCAGTCTATCATTTGGTGGAGAAGATATTACAAAACAATCAAAAACGTTGGATAGAAACTAATAAAATTCCTCTCCATGACACTGCTGGCAAAGTTATCGGTATTTTAGGAACTAGCGAAGATATCACTGAACGGCAAGAATATAAACAGACTTTAGAGCTTAAGGTCGCTAATAGAACTCATGCTTTACGCAAACAAGAAGCATTTTTACGTCTCATTATCGATAATATTCCACAATTTATTTTTTGGAAAGATCGAAATTCCATATTTTTAGGTTGTAATAAACGAGTTGCCCAATTTACTCAGCTAGATACTCCAGACGCAATTATAGGTAAAACCGATTTTGATTTGGTTTGGAAAACCCAAGCCAAGTATTTTCAACAGAAAGATCAGCAAGTGATGTGTACAAATACTCCAGAATATCATGTTATTGAACAGATATTGCACCCAGATAGCTCTATTTTTTGGGGTGAAACTAATCGGATTCCTTTGCATGATGATAGTGGGAAAGTTGTTGGAATTTTGGGTACAATGGAAGATATCAGTGGGCGAAAACAAGCTGAAGATGCTTTAAAACGAGCTAATGAAAGAGTTACAACAGTATTAGATAGCTTAAACTCAGCAGTGTATGTATCTGATATGCAAACCTATAAAGTTTTATTTGTTAATAAATATACTCAAAAGAATTTTGGTAAAAGTGATGTGATCGGTAAAATTTGTTGGCAAACGATTCATACTGGTCAACAAGGGCCTTGTAACTTCTGTACTAATAAAAAATTAATCACCAAAAACGGTCAAGCCACTGATGTTTATAATTGGGAATTTCAAGATAAAGCTAATAGCCGTTGGTTTCATATTCAAGATCGAGCTATTTCTTGGGATGATGGTCGTTTAGTACGGCTGTCTGTGCTTACGGATATCACTCCTCGCAAACGAGCTTTGGAAGCATTAAGAGAACGAGAGATTCATCTAAATGCTATTTTTGATAATGCAGCTGCCGGTATTGTATTAGCTGATATTAACGGTTATTTTCATCATTGCAATACTAAATGGCTGGATATGACCTGTTATAGTTCTGAAGAAATGATTAAGTTTACCTATCTTGATATCACACATCCAGATGATATCGATATAAGTAAAAGACATTATGAACCTCTAACAGTAAATGCAATTGATAGCTATCATATTGAGAAGCGTTTTCTTAGGAAAGATGGTAGTTTTTTTTGGGCAGATGTCTCAATGACTGTAATTCGTAATCATAAAGGTCTATTTAAATCAGTAATTGGAGTTATCGTTGATATTACTGAACGTAAACAAGCAGAAGATAATTTGCGAGCTAGTGAAGCACGTTATCGTGGAGTAGTAGAAGATCAAAGTGAATTAATTTGCCGATTTTTACCTAATACCACGTTAACTTTTGTAAATGATGCTTATTGTCGCTATTTTGGAGTTCAACGAGAAGAAATTTTAGGTCAAAAATTCTTAAAATTACTGCCAAAAGAAGTTCATGAAATAGTATTGGATAATTTGCAATTACTTAATAATACCAATAAATTAACTGTTGTGTATGAATATTCATTCACCGATGAAGATGGTAATTTATGTTGGCAACAACGTTCAGATCGAGCAATCTGTAATGATAGTGGTAGAATTGTAGAATTACAATCAGTGGAAACTGATATTACTCAACGCAAATTAGCAGAAACCAAACTACAAGTAGCAAAAGAAGCGGCTGAAGCAGCTAATCGAGCCAAGAGTGCTTTTTTAGCCAATATGAGTCATGAATTGCGTACTCCGTTAAATGCTATCTTAGGTTATACCCAAATTTTTAATCGTAATAATGCGTTAGGTGATAAACATAAGGATGGTTTACAAATAATTGAACGTAGTGGTAACTATTTGCTGACTTTAATTAATGATATTTTAGATTTGTCCAAAATAGAAGCTGGCAAAATAGAACTTTATCCGGCTGATTTTAATTTTAATCAATTCATTCAATGTATTACTGAAATTTTTCAAATTCAAGCCAAACAGCAAGGTATTCTATTTGTTTACAAACCATTGTCATCATTACCAGTTTGGATACATGCTGATGAAAAAAGATTACGTCAGATTATGATTAATTTATTAGGCAATGCAATTAAATTTACTCAACAAGGACAAGTAACATTTAAGGTTAGTTATGAAAATTCTAATATTCATTTCCAAGTGGAAGATACTGGAATTGGTATTTCAACCGATGATTTAAATAAAATATTTTCTCCATTTCAACAAGTAGGTAATCCTAATTATCAAGCTGAAGGTACTGGTTTAGGACTATCAATTACTAAAAAATTAGTTGAAATTATGGCAGGTAAATTACAAGTTGAAAGTGTATTAAATAAAGGTAGCATTTTTTCAATAAGCTTATTTTTGCCAGAAGTATATGGTTTAAATTCAACTAAACTACCTATTTCTCAAATTATTATTGGTTATGTAAAATCAAACTCATACCAATTCAAAATATTGGTAATTGATGATAGACCAGAAAATTGTTCTGTAATTACTAACTTGTTAACTCCATTAGGTTTTATAGTTATTGAGGCTGATAATGGTCAGGATGGATTGGAAAAAGTATACAGTTATAGTCCAGATTTAATTATTTTAGATTTGATGATGCCAATTATGAATGGATTTGAGTTTGTACAATGTTTAAGACAAAATTTTAAAAATATTATTGTTATTGCCGCATCAGCTAGTGTTTTTGAACATCATCGTGATAGTAGTATAAAAGCCGGCTGTAATGCTTTTTTACCAAAACCAGTTGATGCTAATGAACTATTAAATTATTTACAGAAATACTTACAATTAGAATGGACTTATGAGCAGAAAAATAATAAAGAAAGTTTAATAGAAGATAACTTGGATAATATTCAATTACCTACTAAAATAGCCAAAAATTTATTAGATTTAGCCATGATGGGAGATATTAACGGGATTTTAGAACAGGCTGAACAGCTAAAACAGACTGATTGCCATCTATTAGCTGATAAAATCATTCAATTTGCTAATGATTTTAATGATGAAGAAATCTGTAAATTAGTTAAACCTTACATATGATTATGAAGTGATTCTTAATAATTAATAACGGATAGAAAGTGAAATTCTAAGAAAATAAATTCTTGTCAAAATGAATTAGAAAATTATCATGAATGAGATTAACATACTAAAAAACTAGAAATAACATTGACAGATATAATTAACACATGAGTACATTATGAAAACATGTATGAATATAAATACTAAATCACATGCTATTTTATGGATAACTGTAATATTTACAATAACTGCTATTACTTGGGCTAATTATGCAATGTTAGATGAGGTAACTCGTGGTTTGGGAAAGATTATTCCTTCTCAGCAAATACAGGTTATTCAAAATTTGGAAGGTGGCATAGTTGCGGAAATTTTGGTTAAAGAAGGAGAAGTTGTAGAACAAGGGCAAGTATTATTACGGATTGATGACACTAGATTTGCAGTATCAGTACGAGAAAATCAGGTGACTTCTGTAACAATGAAAGCCAAAATTGTTCGTTTAACTGCAGAATCTAAAGGTAAATTATTTAAATTATCTCGTAAATTAAGTAAACAAGAAGTTTATATAAATGAACAAGATTTAGCTAAATTACGCCAACAGAAATTACAAGCTAATATTGATATATTAATTCAGCAAAAAAATCAGAAACAATATGAGATTAAAGAATTAAAAGCTAAACAACAGCAACTTCAGCATAGTTATGATTTGGCTCAACAAGAATTAAACATTGTCAAACCTTTGGTTAAAAAAGGTATTATCTCAGAAGTTGATTTGTTACGTTTACAACGAGAAATAAGTGATTTAAAAGTAAAATTTGATGGTATTAAATTACGAATTCCACGAACTAAAGCAGAAATTGTTGAAGCAGACCATAAAATAACGGAAATAAAAGTTACTTTTCGTACTAATGCTTTGACAGAACTTAATGATATTAAAGCAGAATTATTATTCATTTCTGAATCAAAATTAACACTTGAAGATAGAGTAACTCGTACTGCAGTTCGTTCGCCAGTGAAAGGAGCGGTCAAACAAATCAAAATTAATACTATTGGTGGAATAGTACAACCAGGTATGGATTTAATGGAAATAGTTCCTTTGGAAGATTATTTGCTAATTGAGGCTCAGATTCGTCCTTCTGATATTGCATTTCTACATCCAGGTCAAACTGCAATGATAAAGTTTACTGCTTATGATTTTTCTATTTTTGGAGGATTACAGGCAACTCTTCAACATATCAGTGCAGATAGTATTGCGAACAAACAGGAAGAAGCTTTCTTTCTAATCCGATTACGAACGACTAAAAATTACTTAGGAACTGAAATTAAACCTTTACCAATCATAGCTGGAATGACTGTTGAAGTAAATATTTTAACTGGTAAAAAAAGCTTGTTATCTTATCTGCTGAAACCGATTAAAAAAGCTCAGCAACAGGCTTTACAAGAACGGTAATATCTTAAATTTATTTCTTGGAACTGGTAAAATTAATATTCAAACATTTTTATATATTCACCATATCCTTCTTGTTCTAGTTTATCTTTGGGGATAAATTTAAGAGCTGCTGAATTAATACAGTATCTAAGTCCCGTAGGTGCTGGACCATCATTAAACATATGACCGAGATGAGAATCAGCTTGTTTGCTTCTTACTTCAGTTCTTACAAAAAATAGTTTTTTATCTTCTTTTTCTATTAAAGATTCATTGGAAATAGGCTTGGTAAAACTTGGCCAACCTGTTTTAGAATCATATTTATCAGTTGAGCTAAATAAGGCCTCACCTGACACTATATCAACATAAATTCCAGCTTGTTTATTGTCCCAATATTGATTGTCAAATGATCTTTCAGTACTATCATTTTGTGTCACTTCATATTGAATATCTGTTAGTTTGGCTTTAAGTTCAAAATCTGATGGCTTATCTTTATCACCCCATATTTCCGTAAGATATTGGTCTCTACCTGATCTATATCGGTATATTTTATAGCGTAACGGATTTTTTTTATAATAATCTTGATGGTATTCTTCTGCTTTATAAAACTTAGTAAATTCTATTATTTCAGTAGTAATTGGTTTTTGATATTTCATCAATTTACCTAATGCATCTCTCGACTTACTAGCTAAACGTTGTTGCTCTTTATTATGATAAAAAATAGCTGCTTTATACTGTTCTCCTCTGTCAACAAATGATCCATTCGCATCAGTTGGGTCAATCTGTCGCCAATATACATCCAGTAATTTTTGATAGGTTACTTTATTTGGATTGTAAGTAATTTGTATTGCTTCAAGATGGCCAGTAGTTCCTGCCGAAACTTCTTCATAAGTTGGATCAAGTTTAAAACCACCAGTATATCCTGAAATTACCTTATGTACTCCAGTAAGTTTTTCAAATGGAGATTCCATACACCAAAAACAACCACCAGCAAAAGTTGCTAGACTAAGTTGTTCGTTATTCATAACAATATTCTCCTGGACATCTACTGCATCAGTATTCATATAAAAAAATATGGTAAAACATAAAAACAACAATATTATTCTTTCCATTACCACTCCCTATGTTTACTTTGATAAATCCTATGACTGATACAAAGTTATTTGATAGTTTTACAATAATTAATAAAGACTTATTATTATAATCATGATTAGAAAAAATATTTCAAGTTTTTATATCTTAACTACCACATTCATCAGTTTGAATAGCATCAAGTGGCATTTGTTGTGGTTTACCCATCTGATGAGAAAATATTGGGATATAACTTAAGATATTTTGAACATAATTATGCGAAGGAATCAGCTCAATCCAAATATCTGTTGGTAAACAAGCATATTTTTTAAGCCAATATTTTACCGTATTAATTCCAACATCATGAGCAGCAAAAGCTAGTAATTGATTATTATCAAATTCATTTAATAGTTGCCTAATATAAGCCGTGCCTAAAGTAATATTGATATCTGGTAAAAATAGGTCTTCAATATTATGTAAATTTATATTTTGTTTAATTGCCATATCTTTAGCATTTTTAAGTTTTAATTGCATTAAACCTAATCTGCCATCAGTAAAATGAGCATCAGTTTGAAATTTGCTTTCTGCTAAAATTATTGCATAAATTACTGAATATTCAATGGATTGAATATTAGATTGAGATATGATTACATCATAAAATGGTATAGGAAAAGCTATATTCAAGTCATCATTGTATTTAATCGTATTGAGAGTAATAATAGATCGATCATACCAACCCCATTTGTTAGCTAAAACTGCTGCTATTTTTAATTCAGTTTGATTTAAATTTGGTAACACAGCTTGCCATTCATCTCTAGCTAAAGCTGTTTGGCCTAAAAAATACAGTTCCCGAGTCCGAACTAAACCAGGATTTTCAACTAATAATTGTTCTTCTATTTCTGAGGTAAATTTTAATTGTTGGGATTGAAAATTATAGGGTTTACCAATTCTATCAGCAGCCAAAAAACCATAATAATTTCTAAACTTAGATAGTCTTTCAAATATCGCTTCAGCTTTATTATTTTGACCAGTTTCTTCTAAAGTTCTTGCTAACCAATATTGCCATTGAATTTGTTGTTGTAAATTGGAGGATAAAGAATGGATAATTTTTTTTACCATATACCAATCTTGTTTATATAAAGCAATTTGTAAGCGTTGATGGCTTATCTCTTGATTATTATTTTCCCCAATCTCAGTAAGCCAAACCATAGCTGCTGATAGATGTTGTTTGATTCCCTCTAATGCGATGTGGTGTAATAACTCATTATTATCTTTAGTTCGAAAGGAATAATAGCGTTTAAAATTATTTTTCCAGTAATTATAAGCAGTATCAGCATCTTGACGTGCTAAACGATATAAACCGTATAATATTATTTCACGAGCTAAAGCAGTATCAGGATATTTAAAATTTTTTAGTCCAATAGCTGGTTTCTTATGGATATTTTGCCAACGTACTAATAGTAATTGATCAGTTTTTGGTAAGTCCTTGGCAATTTTTTTGGCTAATTGAAGCTCCCCTTCTTGCATAGCTAAGCGTACTCTTTGCCAACGTAATTTAAGTGAAATAAGCTTTTTTTTGTATAGATATTTAAATGCTGAATTACAAAAACTATGTTGAGATTTACCAACTAACCATAAATCCTTAGCTTCTGATTCTAAACCTTTCAAATTAGCATTTACTTTTAGATAAGCTTTTAGAAAATAACAACGTAAAGCAGCATCAGTTTGTGGAATATAAGCAACTAGGTAAGTCTTGTTATCTCGTCGTTGAGCTAATTTACCCAACCATTTATAACGTAGAGATTTAACAACAGGGCTATTTGGATATTTTTCTAAAAATGCTAAAATATTCTGATTATTATCAGTCGTTAAACGAGATTTAAGATAAAAATAACGCAGATAATGAGCAATTGGATAATCTTGTAATTCTATTAATTTTTGTTCAAACTTTTTTACATCATTGTTTGATAAAGCTCTATCAGCAGCCAAAAACTGCCAACGCTGTTCTACATCTACAGCTTGAACAGTGGTCGTAAATAATAATAAAATAAAAACCATCTTCATTTTTCTTGAGTAGCAGTTAAAATCCCTCGCAAAATATTAACTTCAGAATCAATAAGTTGAGTTCTATTAAATAAACGCCGTAAACGCCGCATTAATAATCTAGGATGGTTTGGGTTTAAGAACTTAATATCAATTAAAGTTTCTTCCAGATGTTGATATAATTGTTCCATATTTTCAAGTGAAGCTGGGGGTGGTAATGTAGAATCAAACTTAATATTTTTTAATTCTTCCATTCGTAATTCATAAGCAATTACTTGGACTGCAGCTGCTACGTTTAATGAACTAAAATTTGCATCAGAAGGAATCTGCACTAAATAATTACAATGTTCTAATTCCTGATTAGTTAATCCAGAATTCTCTCGACCAAAAACTATAGCAACAGGAGCTTGTATCGGCAATGCTTGTTCAGCACACGTTCTAGGAGTTAAAACTGGCCAGGCAATTTCTCTTTGTCTAGCACTAGCCCCAAATACTAGATGGAAATCTTGTAAACTTTCTTCGTAAGAGTCAAAAACCTGGGCATTAAATAAAATATCATCAGCCCCGCAAGCACGAGCAGTAGCTTCAGCATTTGGAAACTGTTTTGGTCGTACCAATCGCATTTGTGACAATCCCATAGTTTTCATTGCTCGTGCCGCAGCTCCAATGTTACCTGGATGGGTTATGCCAACTAAAACAATGTGGATATTATCAAGTGTATTATTAGCCATTACTATTTTGATATATATAAAACTGATATTATTAAATTCAATGTTTTCATCATATAAATAAATTATTAGTGGTATTCTAACATTTAATAGATATATTAGTTCAATAACTAAAATCAATTTTAGTATTTTCAACTAATCCATTAATTTACTAAATTTTAATTATTTTACTTTATAAAAAGTGAAAAATCTAAGCTTTCTTTATAGTATAACAGAACTAGATAAACAGTATTAATTATTCCAATTTTTTTTCATTAGCTCCAACATGGGAGCTATATGCAGACTATTATATGAAATTGATTTCACATAGGATATAGAGTTTACGAATTACATCAAATAAGTTCAATTTACCTGATGCAATTCGCTCCTCATGAATTCTACAATATTTTGTAAAAAATCCTATGTAACTTCAGTAAATTAGCATCTTTATTTTAAGAAAAAATATTTGTAAATGACTTTTGTAATAAAATTATATTACAATTTTTTGAAAATACTCTTGACATTAATTGAAAGATTATTTATAATTTACAGGATATTGATATTCCTCGGTAGCTCAGTCGGTAGAGCAGTTGGCTGTTAACCAATTGGTCGGCGGTTCGAGTCCGTCCCGGGGAGCCAGATTTCTTGAAGAGCCTGTATTGTAATGATACAGGCTTTTTTATTTTAAAAATAAACTTATAAATCTATTGAACCAATTTAAACTGGGTTTTGCAATCATCTCCAGTGGGCGAATCAGAATTAGCGAGATATTATCATTGCCACCCTTACTATTTGCGGCTGATACTAATGATGTAGCTGCTTGTTCAAGTGTATCAGAAGTTTGAATTATACTGTTTATATGTTTATCTTCCAACATGTCATTTAGACCATCAGAACATAATAAATAAATATCTTGGGTTAGTATCGACTGTTCCTGAATCTCAACATTAACTTCTTGACCTACTCCTAAAGCTCTAGTTACTAAATTTCTATTAGGTGAATGACGAGCTTGTTCTGAAGTGTAAAAACCACAATCAATTAATTCTTGTAAGACTGAATGGTCTTTAGTTACCTGTTGTAAACTATTTTTACGGATTCGATATAAGCGTGAATCTCCAACATGAGCAATGCTAACACAGTTATTATGAAATAAAGTGGCAACTACAGTAG
The DNA here is from genome assembly GCA_045046925.1 of Candidatus Marithrix sp. GTDB lineage: Bacteria > Pseudomonadota > Gammaproteobacteria > Beggiatoales > Beggiatoaceae > DRQV01. The sequence continues at coordinate 17,393 of JASFYV010000144.1, forward strand.
TTCCCATCCCTTGATATTCTGAGTTTTTTTCAGCAGAATCATAAATAACTTGGTTAGCCTTTAATACTGCTTGCTCAAGTTGAACTGTATTGGGGTGATAACGATGGTTAGTTTGGCGTTCAATATTAGATTTGGCTGGAGTTTTCATGTAATTCATTATAGTTGAAACTGCCATTTCACTTGCTATTTCACCAGCCTGATAACCACCCATCCCATCTGCTAATATGGCTAATCCTATTTTTTTATCACCAGCAATACAGTCTTCATTATGTTTACGGATTCGACCAGTATCTGTGCAGTAAATCATTTCTATGATCATCATTTCATACCCTCTTCAAACTTATGACAATCACGTAATGCAATTGCAAACTGAGTACCACTTTGATAACGATATTTTATTTCTTTATTTAGAGCGACATTTACTATTTGCTTAATACAATCAGGAAGTTCTGGGCATATTTCACTAATATCTGTATGAGGTTCATTGGCAATTTTAAACATTAAAGTTGTCAACGATTCACTTTCAAATGGCAATGTTCCAGATAAAAGTTGGTAAAACATTATCCCTAAAGAGAATAAGTCACTACGCCCATCTAATTGTTTAGCCGCTAATTGTTCTGGTGACATATAAGAAGGAGTACCTAAAATAATGCCAGTTCTAGTTCGATTAGTATCAGTAATGCGTGCTATACCAAAATCAGTTATTTTAATTTTGTTAGTTGCTGGGTTGTACATGATATTAGCTGGTTTAATGTCACGATGTATTACACCATGACTATGTGCATAATCTAAAGCTTCTGCCATCAAAATAACTATATCAATCACAGTAGCAATTGGTAATAAATTATCTGTTTGAGTATAAGGTAGCAAAGTTCCACCTTTAAAAAATTCCATAGAAATATAGGCTAAATTTTGCTCTTCACCAGCATCATAAATTGATACAATATTGGAATGTTTTAAACGTCCTGCTGCAGAAGCTTCCTGAAAAAAACGTACTGTTGCTTCTGGCAATTGTTCAATTCCAAATTCTTGAGACAACGGCAAAGTTTTAATTGCTACCAAACGATTAAGTTTAGCATCTCTACCTAGGTATACTGTACCCATTGCTCCTTTACCCAATGGTTTTTCTATTTGATAACGTCCTAAAATTGACCCACTCTCTTCCAATCGCCAATTATTTAAACTTTTTCTTGATAGTTTTTTCAAATTAACTAACCGTTGTGTAATATCACGAAAACCTGGTTTTTTAGTATCTATGTAGCGATATACTGCACCTGCTTGGCGAAACTTGCGTTTACGTTCATAATCTAATGCTAAATTATATAATAAACAAATTATTGATTCATTAGCTGGACATAAACAAAATTTTTCAAAAGCTAAATCTAAATGCCCTTGACCTTGAAATGCTAGTCCTAATAAACGATTGCTTTCCACTGCATCTGGTAATAATCTAAATACATCTTGATAATTTATAATCCAACGTTTTAATTGTAAAACTATATGCCCAATTAAGACTAAGATAATTAATAGCATCAATTGTACCAATAATCCGTTGCTGAGTAAGATAAAGTATAATGTACTTAATGTTATCATCAAACAGATGCTTACAACAATACTAGTACGCCATTTTAAATACTCCCATAAAAAACCTAGATATACAAGAACAATGATAAATATAATGCTTTGTAACCATATAGCCCAATCTGGGATTTTAATAAATTTTTGATTTAATAAACTAGCCAAAGTATTAGCTACAATTAAAGTTGATGATTTACCAGCATAAGATTCTGACATAGTTCCTAGCAATATTATTTTAT
>JASFYV010000145.1:0-5576 GCA_045046925.1 Candidatus Marithrix sp.
GATATTTTAACCCAACGTTTCGCTTAATTTTTAGTCTAATTTCTTTGGAATAATCTGACATTTTATCTAGGATTTAACTGTCGAAGCCCACTGCCCAGAGATGCGACTTAGCCATTTTAGAACGCTGTGGCAATTTTGTTATCCAAAGTCCAAAATTATTATCACTGGTCGTCCAAACTTTTTTCTTGATGATATTGATCGCAAAGCAGCATTAGGAATTCAAGAACCAAGCTTGGAACGACCTTATTGTGAAGCCTTACATTTATCACCATTTGGAATAGATAAGATTGAGAAATCATTACGAGCTGCTGATATTAAAACTCGAGAAGAAATTGTACAGTTGGCAAAAAACGATGATAAATTTAGAGAAATTGTGTCACGCCCATCATTACTATATATTGTCAAAACTCTTTGGAAGGATGGGGAATTATCTCAATATAAAGGTAGGATGAATTCTGCTTTGGTGATGGGAATGTTTATCAAACAGAGTTTAGCCCGTCAAACAGCTAAAGTTCAAGACCATAGAAATTTTATGGTATTAAATTCTAGTGAACGGGAATATTTTATGTTGGGCATTGCTGCTTATATGGCAAAAAATGAATTGTCTAATCAAATAACTAAGCAACAATTGGATGAAGCAGTGCGTCTGTTGTTGAAAGTTATTCCTGATTCTGCTTCTACTGTTGATACCATGTCAGGTGAAAAATCTACTCCACTTCATCAACGTTTACCAAAAGATGATGAAGAGAAAGCTCTTGAATATGTTAAAACAGATGTACGTTCTTGTGGGTTATTGGTGTCTGATTTAAGTAAATCTGGAGCGTTTAAATTTGCTCATAAGTCGTTTATGGAGTATTTGTTTGCTAGTTTGATTTATAATAGGTTAACTATTTCTGAAAAGAATAAAATTTCTGAAGTTACAGAATCTATATGGAATACATTTAAAATAAAACGTTTTTATATATCACACTATCCTGAATCAGTGGCATTTTTTGCTGAATTATTACAAAATAGTATTGAAAAGGTCTTTGCAAAAGATAAATTTGTGAAAGCAACATTTGATATTATTGTTTTATATCATGGACACAAGAAAAATTCTTTAAAAGCTCGTTTAAACAAGTTACTTAGCTATATAGGATTTTATTTAAAACGATTGGAAGGATTAGACACAAGGGTTATAGGATTCTCGTTTTCTTCATTCGGATTAGTATTTTTACTAAACCCCATCTTATTCCTTATTACAATATGTATGGTGTTAATTTTACTTGGTTTAATTCTATATTTAGGAAAAGATTCTTTGTATGATATTTTTAAAGAATCTATGTCAAAAAGAGAGGGTAATGTTTTTGAATTATGGTACCAATGCTGTAAAGCACTCAAAATAGAAGACAAAAAAATAGAAAAAGTTGTTGGTAAATGGGCTATGCCAGCGTTTAAGTCTGAACAAGATTGAACGAATTAAAGGATATATAGGATTGTCTGAATCAGAATTTACAGAATTTTAAAATTAACAGAATTGAAAACCAAAAATGCTTTTGACTTTATTCTGAAAATTCTTTAATCCTGTAAATTCTGATTCAGACATATTCATCCTTTAATCCTGTTCAAAAACCTAAATTACATTCAAAAACCTAAAAAATACAAAATGCCAAATATTCAAGAAACTTTACAACAACGTATCCTAATCCTCGATGGTGCTATGGGTACAATGATTCAAAGATACAAACTAGAAGAAGCAGACTATCGAGGAGAACGCTTCAAAGATTGGCCTTGTGATGTGAAAGGTAATAACGATTTACTCTCACTCACTCAGCCACAAATTATTCAAGAAATTCATACCCAATATCTCGAAGCTGGGGCGGATATAATCGAAACCAATACTTTCAGCAGTACTAAAACTGCAATGGCTGATTACCAAATGGAGGAATTGGTTTACGAATTGAATTTTGTTAGTGCCAAGTTAGCTCGGGAAGCAGCCGATGCCAAAGCAACTCCTGATAACCCACGTTTTGTAGCTGGTTCTTTAGGTCCAACTAACCGTACTTGTTCTATTTCTCCCGATGTCAATGATCCTAGTATTCGCAATATAACTTTCGATGATTTAGTGGAAGCATATTATGAGGCTACCAAAGGTTTAGTCGATGGTGGAGCAGATTTAATATTGATTGAGACTATTTTTGATACCTTAAATGCGAAAGCTGCCATTTTTGCGGTTCAAAAGTATTTTATTGATTTTAATACTGAATTACCAATCATGATTTCCGGTACAATTACCGATGCTTCAGGACGTACTTTATCCGGCCAAACGGTGGAAGCATTTTGGAACTCTCTCCGCCATGCCAAACCATTAACAATTGGCCTTAACTGTGCATTAGGAGCTAAAGATTTACGGCAATATATTGCTGAATTAGATAGAATTTCCGACTGTTATATCTCTGCTCATCCTAATGCTGGATTACCAAATGATCTGGGTGGTTTTGATGAAACTCCAGCAGATATGGCAACTGAAATTGCTGAATGGGCGAAAAGTGGCTTATTGAATATTGTTGGTGGTTGTTGTGGCACAACTCCAGATTATATTCGCACTATCAAAACAGCAGTTGAACAATATGCTTCACGTAAATTGCCTGAAATTCCAATCGCTTGCCGTTTATCTGGTTTAGAACCTTGTACAATTGATGAGAATTCATTATATATCAATGTCGGTGAGCGAGCTAATGTCACTGGTTCAGCTAAGTTTAAGCGATTAATTAAAGAAAAAAAATATGAAGAAGCTTTAGAAGTAGCTCGTAAGCAAGTAGAAAATGGAGCTCAAATAATTGATATTAATATGGATGAAGGCTTGCTAGATGCTAATGTAGAAATGGTTAAATTCTTAAATTTAGTCGCTACTGAACCAGACATCGCTAAAGTTCCAATCATGATCGACTCCTCTAAATGGGAAGTATTGGAAGCTGGGTTAAAATGTGTACAAGGCAAGTCGATTGTTAATTCTATTAGCATGAAAGAAGGGGAAGAGCTATTTATAGAAAAAGCTAGTTTAATAAAACGCTACGGAGCTGCTATTATTTTAATGGCATTTGATGAACAAGGACAGGCCGATACCAAAGCTCGTAAAATTGAAATTTGCACTCGTTCTTATCAAATTCTGACTGAAAAAGTTGGCTTTCCACCAGAAGATATTATTTTTGATCCAAATATTTTTGCAGTCGCTACTGGAATTGAGGAACACAATAACTATGCGGTTGATTTTATTGAAGCTATTGCTGAAATTAAACGAACTTTGCCTTATGCGTTAATCTCTGGTGGAGTGTCCAATGTATCGTTCTCTTTCCGAGGCAATAATCCAATTCGGGAAGCAATTCACTCGGTATTTCTATATCATGCGATTAAAGCTGGTATGGATATGGGAATCGTCAATGCTGGCCAATTAGCAATTTATGCCGACCTGCCCGAAGAATTGCGAGAACGAGTTGAAGATGTAGTTTTAAATCGGCGAGCAGATGGAACTGATCGGTTGTTGGAAGTAGCGGATAAATATAAAGCTGGTGGTAGTAAGCAAGTCGAAGAACAAACCGCAGCATGGCGAGAAGAGCCAGTGGAAAAACGGCTAGCTTATGCTTTAGTTAAAGGAATTACTGATTATATTGATGCGGATACTGAAGAAGCCAGATTAAAAACTGAACGACCTCTCCATGTAATTGAAGGACCATTGATGGATGGCATGAATACAGTTGGTGATTTGTTTGGAGCTGGGGAAATGTTTCTGCCACAAGTAGTTAAATCAGCTCGGGTTATGAAGAGAGCAGTTTCCCATCTTATGCCATATATAGAAGCAGAAAAAGATGGAGTTAGTAGCAGTGCGGGTAAAATTTTGATGGCAACGGTAAAAGGTGATGTGCATGATATTGGTAAGAATATCGTGGCTGTGGTGTTGCAATGTAACAACTTTGAAGTGATTGATATTGGGGTTATGGTGCCAGCAGAAACTATTCTTGCTAAGGCGAAAGAACATAATTGTGATGTGATAGGTTTGTCAGGATTGATTACTCCATCTTTGGATGAAATGGTGCATATTGCTAAAGAAATGGAACGGCAAGGTTTTGATATTCCACTATTAATTGGTGGTGCCACTACTTCCAAAGTCCATACTGCGATTAAAATTGCTCCAAATTATAGTCATCCAGCAGTTTATGTACTTGATGCTTCGAGAGCAGTTGGAGTAGTGCGTAAATTATTATCTCCTAGTTCAAAAGCAGAATATGCTAAGGAAATCAATGCAGAATACGCTGAAATCATAGAACGAAGAGCTAATAAAAAAGTACGAAAACAGATTACTATCCAACAAGCTAGAGCGAATAAATTTAAGATAAATTGGGAAACTTATACTCCGTCACAACCGAGCTTTTTAGGCACAAAAATATTTACCGATTATCCACTAGCAGAATTGGTGGATTATATTGATTGGAGTATATTTTTTAAGACTTGGGGCTTAGCTGGTAAATATCCTCAAATTCTGGAAGATAAGGTGGTTGGTATTGAAGCTCAGAAATTATATGATGATGCTAAGATCATGTTACAACAGATTATTAGTGAGCATTGGTTACAGGCTAATGCAGTGATTGCTTTCTTTCCAGCCAATATGGTTAATGATGATGACATCGTAATTTATACTGATGATACTCGTACTCAAATTCAAACTACATTACATCATATTCGTCAGCAAATGCCAAAGAAAGATCGGGCTAATCTATGTCTATCTGATTTCATAGCACCAGTGGGCATAAAAGATTATCTGGGAGCTTTTGCGGTGACAACTGGAATTGGTATCGAACAGCAGATAGCTAAGTTTAAGCAGCAACAGGATGATTATAATGTAATTTTATTGCAAGCATTAGCAGATCGATTGGCTGAAGCATTTACTGAAAGATTACATGAAAGGGTGCGGAAGGAATTTTGGGCTTATTCCACAGATGAAAATTTTAGTAATGAAGAATTGATTAAGGAAAGCTATCAGGGAATTCGACCAGCTCCAGGTTATCCGGCTTGTCCTGATCATACTGAGAAAGCTATTCTATGGGAATTATTGCAACCAACTGAAAATGCTGATATTAGTATTACGGAAAGCTTTGCTATGTTGCCTGCTGCTTCGGTGTCTGGGTGGTATTTCTCCCATTCTGATAGTCAGTATTTTGGAACTGGTAAGATTGATAGTGATCAGGTTGTGGATTATGCTAAACGGAAAGGTATGTCGGTAAAGGAAGTGAAAAGGTGGTTGGCTCCGATTTTATCTTAAGGAATGAGGATTTAGAAAACCACCTCCCCTCCTTATTAATGAGGGGAGTAAGCAACTGTTCCCCTCCTAACTTAGGAGGGGTTAGGGGAGGTTAGTTATCTCTCTGCGTAACTTCAGTTAATAAAATCCAAATTAAGACCTTGCAGGTTTTGGAAACCTGCAAGGTCTGCTTGAAAATAGTATACTTTGATAATGAGACATTAAATGTGAATTAAGAGCTAAAAAATTATTTTAAAAATCATATAATTAAAAATTGTAACTTCAGTAGATTTTTAACGTG
>JASFYV010000146.1:0-14279 GCA_045046925.1 Candidatus Marithrix sp.
TTTTTAGTCTAATTTCTTTGGAATAATCTGACATTTTATCTAGGATTTAACTGTCGAAGCCCACTGCCCAGACCTGCGTGTCTGCCCTTAACTTAATGGCTCAGTAATTCAAACAACATTATATAAATTGACAACCTATGAATCTTGAAAAAGTTATTTTTGGATTTTTTATCGTAATGGCACTAACTCTCAATTTTGGCTTTTTTATGGGTGATATAGATAATCCAGAACATCATCATGTATATGAACTCGCTATTGCCATATTTGTTAACTTAGTTGCTACTATTTTAAAGTTTGGAGATCGATCACAAGTAGGAGCAATATTATTAGCCACCAGCTTAGTAGCCGATTTACAATTATTAGCCGCAGCATTAGTTTGGGGTATTAATATAGAAATGACTCCAGCAATTATGGCAAGCATCGTATCTTTAGCTGGTGGGGCTATGTTAGCAAATGTCATATCAGTTTTATTATTAGTTGCTGAAACAGTATTATTGCGGCGTTAAAAAGATGAATACAGTAATTTTTTTAATAATGCGGAGAATGCGAATTCCACTATTAGTATTGCTAACTGTGTATACAATTGCAATCATAGGTATAACTCTGATGCCAGGTAAAGACAATGAAGGCAATTTATGGTATATGGATTTTTTTCATGCCTTTTATTTTGTATCTTACATGGGTAGTACGATTGGTTTTGGCGAAATTCCTTATGAGTTTTCCAAATTACAACGCATGTGGGTGATAGTTTCAATGTATATGACGGTTATTGCGTGGATTTATGCCATTGGAGCTTTACTGGCCTTATTACAAGATAAAGCGTTAAGACATACAATTATTGAAAAACGGTTTGCTCGTATCGTTAGGAATATTCATGAACCATTTTATTTGATCTGTGGCTATGGTGATACTGGTCAAGCTTTAGTGAGTGCGTTAGAAGAGAAATTAATGCGTTCTGTAGTAATAGAACTTTGTCAAGAACGTATCAATGTACTTGCGATAGAAAATTATCCAGTTTACGTCCCTAAACTATGTGCCGATGCCAGTAAACCAATTCATCTGGTTGAAGGTGGCTTAAAAAATACTAATTGTGCTGGAATTGTTGCAATAACTAATGATAATCTAGCTAATTTGCATATTGCTATTACAGCTAAACTTTTGCGACCAGAATTAGCAGTAATTGGCCGAGTAGATTCCCACGAAGTTGCGGCTAATATGGATTCTTTCGGTACTAATTATTTGATTAATCCTTTCGACATCTTTGCTCGTAAATTACATACTGCTATTCATACTCCAGATTTATTATTACTCCATGAATGGTTGACTGATAGTTTAAATATCGAGTCTTGCGAAGCTTTATCTCCACCTCAACAAGGATTATGGGTCTTATGTGGTTATGGAAGATTTGGCAAAGCTATATATGAACAATTTAAAAATGTAAAGCACATAAAGTTAGTAGTAATAGAAGCCATGCCTGATAGAACTGGTTATCCAGACAAAGGTGAGTTTATAACCGGGCGTGGTACAGAAGCACATACATTACAGCAAGCTCATATCGAACAAGCTGTTGGTATTGTTGCTGGAACTGATGATGACGTTAATAATTTATCTATTGTTATGACTGCTAAAGAATTGAATCCTAAACTATTTGTTGTGCTTAGACAAAATAATACCTCTAATCAAATTATCTTTAAAGCAGCTAAAGCCGATATAACGATGCAACCAAGTAAGATTATTGCCAGCCGCATTAGGGTATTGCTTACCACTCCATCATTAGTTAACTTTATGCGAATTATCAAACATAGTGGAGAACAGGCCTGGATACGCAAGTTATTGCAGCATATAAAGAAAGATATTCTACATGATACTAAACCAAATATTTGGGAAGTAACTATCAATCCTGAACAAACTCCAACTATTTGTGCAGAATTAGCGGCGAATAAACCAATATCATTAGACTGTTTATTACGCAACCCAAGAAATAGAGATAATATTTTAGAATGTCTACCTTTATTATTAATCAGAGATGAGCAAAGTATTTTATTGCCAGAAAGAACTGAATTATTAAGTATTGGTGATAAGATATTATGGTGTGGTAAGCGTGGTGTTACTGCGTGGATGGAATGGGTTTTACGTGATCCGGTTATTTTAACCTATCTAAAAACTGGTAAAACTGTATCATTAATGTCCAAATTTATTCAACGAATTGGTTGATAGTTATAATATTTACCGATTTAACAATAAAATCATTAAGTTAAAGAAAATTGGATTGCTACTATATTATGATTTGTAGGGGTAATCCCTCGTGATTACCTTAATCTTAATAAGTATTGTAGATTAGGGAAAAAAGTGTAGGTAAACAAACTGGAAATAACTGGTAATTTACGGCATTTTATGCGATAATATTATTACTAAATACATTCACAAAATAGCGAGTTAATAGCAATGGATGATAATAAAGCACAAGCTCTAGCAGCAACCCTGAAGCAAATTGAAAAACAGTTTGGGAAAGGAGCTGTAATGCGGTTAGGTGATGTCGAGATAGAAGACATTGAAACCGTATCCACTGGTTCATTAGCCTTAGATATAGGGCTTGGTGTGGGTGGATTACCTAGAGGCAGAGTAGTTGAAATATATGGTCCTGAATCATCTGGTAAAACTACTTTAACTTTACAAATCGCTGCTGAAATTCAAAAATTGGGTGGTTTAGTTGCCTTTATAGATGCTGAACATGCCTTAGATAGCAATTATGCTAAGAATATTGGAATGAATATTGGTGAATTATATTTGTCGCAACCTAATAATGGGGAAGAAGCTTTAGAAATTACCGATACTTTAGTGCGTTCTGGAACTTTTGATTTGATAATTATTGATTCAGTAGCAGCATTAACTCCTAAAGCAGAAATTGAGGGAGATATGGGTGACTCACATATGGGATTACAAGCCCGTTTAATGTCACAAGCTTTGCGTAAACTTACTGCTAATATTAAACGTACCAATACATTAGTGATTTTTATTAATCAGATTCGGATGAAAATTGGGGTTATGTTTGGTAATCCAGAAACTACCACTGGTGGTAATGCTCTCAAATTTTATGCTAGTGTCCGGTTAGATATTCGTCGGATTGGAGCAGTTAAACGTGGTGATGAAATCATCGGCAATGAAACTCGGGTTAAAATTGTTAAGAATAAGGTAGCCCCTCCATTTAAAGAAGTTATCTTTGACATAATTTATGGAGAAGGAATTTCTCGTGCTAGTGAGTTGATTGATTTAGGAGTTAAACACGAGATTATTGATAAAGCTGGAGCTTGGTATAGCTATGGTGGCAATAAAATTGGCCAAGGTAAAGATAATGTGCGGACTTATTTGAAAGAAAACCCTGAAATATCTGATATTATTGAACAACAAATTCGGGAAAAATTGTTACCTCAAAAAGCAGATGTAGCTGAAACTAATACGCCAAAAAAAACTAGCAAAAAATCAGCTTCTTAGTATATATTTGGATAAATTAAGTGGTTTCATCAGATAAAGTATTATCAATTGTTTTAAGGAACTGCTTAATATCCAAAGGTTTAACTATATAATCTAAAAAACCAGCTTTGCGACCACGTTCTAAATTTTTGGTAGTGTCATTTGCAGTCAATGCTAGTACTGGAATATCACGAGTATTTTCAGATTCTTGTAAATTTTTCATCACTTCAAAACCATCCATTCCAGGCAAGTTTATATCTAATAAAATTACATTTGGATGATGTAGTTGAGCTAGTTCTAATCCCATTTCACCGGTATGAGCTGACATTAAAGTAATATCTGGCCGGGCTTTAAGTATTTGAGCTACTAAACTAACATTAGTACGACTATCTTCAATATATAATAAAATATATTTTCCTACTTCCAAAGCATTATCTTGCTTATCGACTACTTCACCAGTTGGTATTTCAATCCAAAAAGTACTACCAACATCAATCTCGCTATCTACCCCTATTATCCCATCCATCATTTCTAATAAACGTTTAGTAATAGTTAAACCGATACCTGTGCCTTCAATTACATTAACCCCACTTAATCTCACAAATGGATCAAATACTTTGGCTCTTTGTTCTGCGGTTAAACCAACTCCAGTGTCTTGTATTTCAAAACGTATATATTTAAAATTTGGCTTAGATAAATTAATAGTAATTCTACCGTTATCACGGTTATACTTTACGGCATTGGATAATAAGTTAATAATAACTTGTTTTAAACGCCCTTGGTCTATTAAGGCATAATGAGGTGATAAAGTAGCAGTAGCATTATTAACAGTAATATTGCGTTTTTCAGCTTGAGGAGTGACAAAACTAACACTTTCTTTAATTAAATCAATTAATTCAACTTTTTCAATATTAACTTCCAATTTACCAGCTTCAATACGAGTCAAGTCTAAAACCTTATTAATTAATTCCAGTAAATGCCAACCAGCTTGTAAAATATTTCCAACATATTGGAACATATCTTGTTTATAATCATCATTAAATTCTTCGGTTGGAGCACTTAAATCTTCTTTTAATAATTCACTATAACCTAAAATAGCATTCATAGGTGTGCGTAATTCATGGCTCATGCTTGATAAAAACTGAGATTTAGCTTGACTAGCTTTTTCAGCTGATTCTTTAGATGCAATTAATTCTGCTTCTACATTTTTAACTTCACTTATATCTTTAAAGGTTAAAACTATGCTAGTTATTTTATTATTCTCAATAAGTTGGCTAACAGTACAGGAGATTGGTAAATTAGTAATACCTAACAAAATAGCATCATTATCTTGAAATTTACTGTTAACTACTCCTTCCATGATTTTATCAATCGATGATAATATGTTAGGATTATTTTTTTCATGCAACTCAAATCGTTCTAATATTAAAAATTTATCTGTAGTATTTAAGTAATTTTTAGCCGCACGGTTAGCAAATAATAATTGACCTTGCTTATCAAATACACATATCCCATCGTCCATAGCAGCCATAATATTTGCTAATGATGGTTGTTGGTATAATTTTTCACGCTCATGGTCAATATTATTAAAAAAAACTCCAATTCGACTGATAAATTTTTGCCATTTCGCTAAATCAGTTGGCAATTTATCGTTAGTAAAACCAGATTGGCGTAGTATGCGTTCTAAAGTTGAGTGCATATTATTTGAATGTTTTTTAAAATTATCACTGGTTATTAGATTGAATATTGGATAATGATAGAGGTGATATTATAGTAATTTGTGGCGAATTAAGTGGTTCTTTAGGCCATAATAGGACTGACCATACTATCACATTTAATACTATCATTGTACTTATCCATAGTTTTTTTGAGGATACAGGTTTATCATCAGAATAATCGATAAATTGAATAGTTTCCAATTCACGTTCATTTTTTTTAATTGCTTCAAGTATATATGACATATTATCTTATATAATAATTTTTATAGAAAGTTTATGAATTGGATGTTATTTAGAGATATATGAGGTATGGTAAACCCATTTAATATAATTCGCTTTACATCCCCTTATTAGAAATTGTCTGCATAACATCAGTTAATCTAAGTTGAATACTTTTTTATTACCAGCTAAAATTACATACAGGTTTAAAATTTTTAGTTTATCCTTGATAAATATTAAATTAACACTTATGCTAAAATCAATCCAACATATGCTAAGAGCAATAGAGAGCGTGCAATGATATTAACAAACCATATTCAAATATCATCTATTAAATTGACAATAGTATTGATATTAATAAGTTTAACACATGTTCAAGCAATGGAAACAATTAATCAATCAAATCTGAATGAACCATTAATCCAGTTACTAGATAAGGCAAAAATTATAGTAAATATCTCTGAACAAAAGCTATATCTGTATAAAATAAATGACGAATTAATAAAAGACTATCCTATTTCAACATCTAAATATGGAATAGGTAGTAAGGCTAATAGTGGTAAAACTCCATTAGGCTTGCATAAAATTGAAACTAAAATTGGTAACAATGCCATAGCAGGAACTATTTTTAAAGGACGTAAAAATACTGGTAGAATTGCAAACCTTAATGAAGAAAAAGGAGATTTAGTGACAAGTCGGATTATGTGGTTAAAAGGTCTAGAAATTGGTAAAAACTTAGGAACAGGGATAGATTCTTATAAACGCTATATTTATATTCATGGAACTGCTGAAGAAAGTAAGATCGGACAACCTGCATCTCATGGTTGTATTAGGATGTTAAATAGTGATGTTATTGATTTATTTAATCAAGTACGAGAAAATACTTCTGTAAATATCGTAATGAATCAAGAAACTATTTCTAACTTAGAAAAGTCTCTTGATAAATAAAAATTAAGCTGGTGGCACAAACTGTTCTGGAGCAGTTGATTCGCCACTAAAAAGAAATTTTTTCATTTCCTCAGAAATCATTTCACGAGCTTTTGGATCAGCAGGTGATAAACGATATTCATTAATTATCATGGTTTGTTGTTTAATCCACATTTGCCAAGCTTCATCAGAAATGGTCTTATAAATTTTTTTGCCTAATTCACCAGGATAAGGTGGAAATTTTAAACCTTCAGCTTCTTTCCCAAGCTTAACACAATTAACCATACGGGTCATATTCAAGTAACTCCTATTCATTCTTCATAGTTGTTCGGGATTTTAATCTTAATTGTGAATTAGTGAATGAAGAATGATTAATTACTAATGATTTTGACCTTCATTAACAATTAATTATATATCAATTCAGTTTAAAATATCCAGAACAGCTATATTTAAAGACTCAGGCCAATTCACATTATACCACAGTGCATCAAGATTAGTTTAATCTTTTAAAAATCCATTCCTACACCAACGATAAACTCAAATTGGCTCATTTCGACAAAACCAGTTTGAGGCCCAGTATTTCTATTCGTTCCATTTACCTTCTCGTTTGGAGCATAGGTAAAACCTACATTCAATTCAGTATGTTCTGCTAATGGAGTACTGAAACCAAAAGTATAATGAGTTCTAATAACGGCAGGAGCTAAAGTATTAAACAATGCTTGCGTATTTGGAAATGGATTGTTAGCACGACTATATCCTGCACGGAAAGTAAAGTCTTTGCTATATTCCCATTGCAAGCCAAATTTAAATACATCCATATCTTCCCAACCAAATCCAAGCCCATTATCTGTGCCTAATAAGGTTTGACCAGGTATAAATACTAAATCAGCAGGATTAGATATTGCTTTCACACCACTATATTCAATCCGTTGATAATCAAAAGCAAAGATTAATTCAGGAGTAATTTTAACCGAAAAACCTAAATCATAATTAACAGGAGCATCAAAGCTACCTTCTTCGGCAAATAACCCCTTATATTCCTCAAATTTAGTCATTTTCAATTTAGTTTGATAAGAAGCTCCCAGACTAATCCGATCAGTAATTTGGCCAAACCAACCAAATCTTAAGCCACCACCGTAAGAAAAATCATGGTCATTATTGGTAACTTTATCTGGATACAATGAAAATGATCTGAATGGTTGTAAACCTTTGACCTCAACTGATTGAATTGCGAAAACTGGAGTAATTCCAAATGAATGTTTTTCATTAATTTTTCTGGAATAAGTTACACCGATAAACATTTGAATTAAGTCTATTCCGGTTGGTGAGGATGCCATTGACGATGGAAACATTGGATTGCCAAAATTTTGAAATACTGCACTGTCATATTCTGTATTCATTCCACCATTACCACCAACTGCTACTCCAATAGAACTATTTTCATCCAATAAACGATTATAAGCAAAATGAGGAATCAGAAAAAAATCGTTACCACTTTCATATTGATTAGCTGGTACAGAAGCTGGGCCAATCGGGGAAGCATCGTCATTAGCAGTAAAACCTCTGGTTGGGGCAAATAATGCTAAACCATAATCCATCCGATTACCAACTCTTACCAAAGCTGCTGGATTACTAGCTGCACACATTGCTCCAAATGCCATAGCTACACATGCACCAGCGATTGATTTAGATTTAGCACCATATCCGTGTGACCAATAACCATTAGTTGCATAAACACTTGAACTTAAAATCAATATTACAGCAATAATTAATTTTTTCATCATTTTTCTTCTACCATTTTAATAAATCCACAAGGACATTCATTAACGCATAGTCCACAACCTTTGCAATACTCATAATCAAAGATATAATGTGAACCATCACTAGCTAATTCCTTAGTTTTCAAAATAGCTGAATCTGGACATAACATCCAACAGTTATCACAAGCTAAACAATTGCCACAGGAAAAACAACGTTGACTTTCTTTAGCAATCAATGACCCTGATAAACTAGTAGTTATTTCTTCATCACCAATCCGTTGTGCAACTGGTAAAGTTGGTTCTTGTACTTGTGGATTAAGCTCATAGTAATTCATATTAAGCTGTTGAAACGAAATGGATGTCTTCGCTATTGTTTGGGGTAATTCTTTAGCTTCCAAGATATTGGCAATGGTTGTAGCAGCCTTTCTACCATCACCAATAGCAGCCGTAACTGTACCACCACTATTACCAGTAACATCACCACCAGCATAGATACCAGAATGGCCAATAATTTGTCCCCATTCATCTACTTTTAGATGTGAATTATTATCGGCCAATCTTTCAATTCCTTGTGGATCAATAACCTGTCCGACAGCAGGAATTACTTGGTCAACATTCAGCACTGTTTCTGTACCTTCAAAAGCCACTCTTTTTAACCTACCACTAGCTTGCATTAATTTTTTCATATGCACTAGTTCCACTCCAACAACTCTTTCACCACGTAGGATTAACCGTCTAATCCCTCTGTATTCATGGATAATAACTCCTTCTTCTAATGCCTCATGTACTTCTCTAGGAATAGCTGGCATTGCTTCTTCTATTGGAATATTAGGTTTGGGAATCGGTTTATGTGAGATGAGATGTACTTCTGCAACTCCAGCCCGTTTTAAAACTCGAGCCATATCAACTGCAGTGTTACCAGCCCCAATCACAGCAACACTATTTGGAGTCGGAACTTTGCCAATATCAATCCATTCTTTCAGTAATTCAAACCCAGAGTGCAAGTCTCGTGGTACAACTCCATCAATATTCCATTCTATGCTGTGTTGTGTACCTACTCCTAAAAATACGGCTGGATATTTTTCTTGTAATTCATGGATATTTATATCTCGTCCCAATCGAGTTTGCGGTTTAAAAGTGATTCCATCTAATGCTAATACTCGATTTAATTCTGCATCTAATAATTGGCGTGGTAAACGATATGGTGGCAATGCTGTGCGTAAAGTTCCACCAGCTTCTGGATGGTCATCAAAAATAATTGCCCGATAACCAAGTTTTACCAGATGATAAGCAGTGGAAATTCCGGCTGGGCCAGCTCCTACAATAGCAATTTCTGGAGCAGACGGGTCAACAGGTGCAACTGGATAAGCCCAATTTTTTGCAATTGCTTCATCACCTAAAAAACGTTCTACCGCATGAATTGCTAATGGTGAATCATATTCTTTCCGATTACAAGCAGATTCACAAGGATGCGGACATACTCGACCTGTTATAGCTGGGATAGGATTGATGTTGACAATAGTTTCCCATGCTTCTTTATAATGTCCAAGTTGGACGTGAGCCAAATAAGCTTGTGGGTCTTCACCAGCTGGACAGCTTCCATGACAGGGAGCTATTTGGTATTGATGTTCAGGCCGAAATAGTTGTCGCCATTGGCCAGTTGGAAAGTTTAGTGAAGTGCCTGGGTTCGCATAACCACTACGAGTTAATACAGTGGTCATAATTTTTCCTCCTGCTTTAATTGTAAATATTTTTGTACAATTTTCCAACCTTGGTTCGGATTATGAGTAATGGTGCATTTAGAACAGTCTTTAATTTTGCCAAGCATAGTGTATACACCTGGACATTGCATAAAATACAAAGGGCAATAGCAAAATAAACAGTTTATAGCGTCCGAATCGTGACATGGATAGTATTCACAATCACGATTTTCAAAGTAGGTTGAATTAAATTTCATGATTAATTTTGAAATAAGAACTATTTAAGTTCAAGTTATTCCTTTATAATACCTTTCCTGCCAAAGGTCGGCTAACAAGGCTTAATTAAGAATTTATAATTCTATATTCTATCAACATAACTTTGAACTATCAAATGTATAATATTATTTAATTGTGAATTAGTGAATTGAAAATGGTTAATTACTAATGTTTTTTACTTTAAGATTGTCAATATTGTAGATGTATTTTTATAGAAGGATACGGATTATAGCAGAGGGTGTGGCTTAGATATAGTAACCTTCCTATAATTTTATACCATAAAAACAATCTATAATTTGAAAAATATATTCAATAATTTCAATATTAAATTTATGACGAAACCGTTTATAGCATTTCCTTATTCAGTTAAATGCAACCACCCCTAATCCCTCCTTAAATAAGGAGGGATTAGGGGTGGTTTATGTACTTTATACAAATGGTAAATGCTATACCTACCATATTCTAATTTACAATGTTATTAAGTTAAAGATTTATAGCATTTACCTATGTTAATTAGGGTAACCACAATGGATTACCCCTATAAATCATCATATTATGTAGGAGCAATTACTTAATTGCATTGGACAAAAGGGGTGATTTATGTACTTTATACAAACGAGAAATACTATATATTAAGTTGATCTATAATTTAAAACTGTCCTGTCTTAAATTAATTTGATATTTTGCAATTAGTTACAATATCTGTATAGTATTTTTAATCTCAGAATCTTTCAAGTCATAATGAATACCCTAGTCAACGAAACAGCCAAACGACGTACCTTTGCTATTATCTCCCATCCTGATGCGGGAAAAACTACAGTTACAGAAAAATTATTATTATTCGGTGGAGCAATTACTCTAGCCGGTACAGTAAAAGGTCGTAAAGCGGCCAGACATGCAACTTCAGATTGGATGGAATTGGAAAAGCAACGAGGAATTTCTGTAACTTCTTCAGTAATGCAGTTTCCTTATCAAGATATTATTATCAATCTGTTGGATACTCCTGGTCATGAAGATTTCTCGGAAGACACTTATCGAACTTTAACTGCTGTCGATTCAGCCTTAATGGTAATTGATGCAGCCAAAGGAGTTGAGGAACGTACGATTAAATTAATGGATGTATGTCGTTTACGTGACACTCCAATTATTACTTTTATCAATAAGTTAGATCGTGATGGCCAAGAACCAATTGATCTATTAGATGAAATAGAAACAGTTCTTAATATTAAATGTACTCCGATAACTTGGCCTATTGGCATGGGCAAAAGTTTCAAAGGAATTTACAACTTTTTAACTAATGAAGTAACTCTATTTAAGCCTAGTAGTAATAATACGATTAGTGAAACTAAAAACTATAGCAAATTAGACGATCCAGAATTAATTACTGAATTAGGCAGCAGTATTCTTGCAGAGTTAACAGAAGAAATTGAATTAGTACAAGGAGCTAGTAATGAATTTATATTAGAAGAATTTTTATCTGGTGAATTGACTCCAGTATTTTTTGGTTCAGCTCTTAACAATTTCGGGGTTAAAGCATTATTGGATGGTTTTGTTAATTATGCACCACCACCACAAGCTCGTCCAACTTTAACTCGTAATGTAGAACCAAATGAAGCAAAATTTTCCGGTTTTATATTTAAAATTCAAGCTAATATGGATCCAGCCCATCGAGATCGAATAGCTTTCTTACGAGTCTGTTCCGGTATTTTTAATAAAGGCATGAAAATGAGTCATCTGCGTATTAATCGAGAGGTTCAGATTGCTAATGCAGTTACTTTTATGGCTGGAGAACGAGAACATGCCGAAATAGCATTTCCTGGTGATATTATTGGTTTGCACAATCATGGAACTATTCAAATTGGTGATACTTTTACTCAAGGTGAAGATTTAAAGTTTACTGGCATTCCTCATTTTGCCCCAGAAATTTTTCGCCGAGCTAGATTGCGTGATCCATTAAAAATGAAGGCTTTATTAAAAGGTTTACAACAACTTAGTGAAGAAGGAGCTACTCAATTATTTCGTCCATTTACTAATAACGATTTAATTCTAGGAGCTGTAGGTATTTTGCAATTTGATGTAGTAAGTTGGCGACTAAAAAATGAATATGGAGTTGAGTGTGATTTTGAAGCAGTCCAAGTTGCCACAGCTCGTTGGGTTAGTTGTGAAGATGAAAAAAAGTTTGAAGAATTTAAACGTAAAGCTAATTCTAATTTAGCCTTAGACGGTGCTAATAACTTAACTTATATTGCTCCTACTAAAGTGAATTTATCATTGATGGAAGAACGGTGGCCAGAAGTCAGATTTTTTGCTACTCGTGAGCATTAGTTGTTTCAATTGCTTATATAAATTTCCCGATAAAGACTAACCATCTAAATGTAGGATGTAATGACATCTTCATGCTAATAAAATCTGCATCCTACATATTTTAATTTAACTCTGCGTAACTTCAGTAAATAATATGATTACAGAACAGTTTAATATAGAAATCCCGACTAATATGGTTGGTTATCGACTGGATAAAGCTTTGGCAGAATTATTTCCGGCTTATTCAAGAGCTAGATTACAACAATGGAATCGGGAAGGCTTAGTATTAGTTAATAATATTCAATTGCGTAGTAAAGATAAACTGAAAGGTGGCGAACAAATATTGCTTACCACTAAACTTGAAACAGAAGTGGCCTGGCAACCACAACCATTAGAATTAAATTTAGTTTATGAAGATGCTGACCTATTAGTAGTTAATAAACCGGCTGGTTTGGTGGTTCATCCAGGAACTGGCAATCAAAACAATACTTTAGTTAATGCACTATTACATTATGCTCCAGAATTAAACCAATTGCCAAGAGCAGGGATTATTCACCGATTAGATAAAGATACTAGTGGTATTTTAGTAGTATCCCGTAGTTTAACTGCTCACACTAGTTTGGTTAAACAACTACAAAAACGTGAATTTATCAGGAAATATCAAGCGGTTGTTGGTGGAGTGATGGTGGCTGGTGGGAAGATAGATGCTCCAATCGGTAGACATCATCGTCATCGTATTCGCATGGCTGTGACCGAAAGTGGGAAAGCAGCAGTGACTCATTATCGGGTAATACAGCGTTATCGGAATCATACTCTGATTCGAGTTCAGTTAGAAACTGGGCGTACCCATCAAATTAGAGTACATATGACTTATAAAAACTATCCTATAGTGGGTGATTCGGTGTATGGTGGTCGGTTACGATTTCCGCCCAAATGTAGTGAGGAATTTAAGACTGTATTACGCAAATTTCCACGCCAAGCTTTACACGCCGAACAGTTGGGTTTTGTTCATCCTAATAGTGGAGAATTTATGCAATGGACAGTACCTTTACCAACTGATATGCAAAATTTATTAAAAGCTTTAGAACAAGATATGAAAACTAAAATATAGCAATTTTTAATGCTTAATTAAATTCAAAAATAGCAATAGACATCTTTCCTAAATAACTAAAGTAATATAATTATGTATGATTGTATTAACAACGTGAAATTGACTAAAGTTATACAATTTTACGGATTTTATGTAGGATGTAATGAGTTTACGAATTACATTTTTCGAGTCACATTTGGATACACGTGGATACACGATGCAATTCATTCTGCATCCTACATATACCATTATTTAGGAAAGATGTCTAATTATTATTTAGTATGGCTGTAACCAATCAAATCGAGATATGCTGTAGCTCAATGTCATTAAGGGCAGACACGCAGGTCTGCCCCTACATAATATATTATTGTAGGGGCGAACCTATGTGTTCTCCCTGCTTAACTTAATGGTATTGATGCTGTAGCTACATGTGGGACTACTGAGATTTATTATGACTAAATTTGATAAAAGAAATCATCCCAAAAAAGATAATTTAACTAAGCTTAAACAAGTTGATAAATTGAAGAAAAGTATTATAGATATGTTTCAGCAGGATAGACTTAATTTATTTTATAAAAAACTAGATTATTTGCAGGAAAATCAAGCTGAGGATAAAGAACTACTAGCTAAGAGTTTATGTGATATTACTAAGCAAATTCCTAATAATAATATTAAATTAGAATTATTTGCAGAAGCTTTGGAAGCAAATCCAACCGATACGGTTACTTTGAATAGTTATGCCACAGCTTTAGCTAATAATAATCAGTTTGAAAAAGCCTTTGAACTGTTTGAACAATCTAAGAATATTAAGCCC
>JASFYV010000147.1:0-7785 GCA_045046925.1 Candidatus Marithrix sp.
TATTATTTTTGTCTTTGGGCTTTTACATTTTTGGCAAATTGAGTTCATTTCTTTCATTTGTCTATTTTACCAGTAATTATAGTTTAAGCCCAGTACCAACACATTCTATACTAGTTTTATTAAAAGTTCATCCATAGTGAGCTAATCTTATAACTGTTGGTATCAAAAATTTGCCAGTTTTTTGTTTAACGACAACAGTTTTATTTGTACTAACTTGATTCTTTAAATTAATTTTTAACATCCCATAAATAAATGCAATCAAAGTTAAAACGGGAAG
The DNA here is from genome assembly GCA_045046925.1 of Candidatus Marithrix sp. GTDB lineage: Bacteria > Pseudomonadota > Gammaproteobacteria > Beggiatoales > Beggiatoaceae > DRQV01. The sequence continues at coordinate 278 of JASFYV010000147.1, forward strand.
ACCCATCAAGGCAAAAGCAAATATTCCAATAAAAAGATAACTTAACATTTTAAAATTCTCCTATTTATCAAATCTGATAAAGTTTCATAAATAATTTTTTTAACACTTTCAAGAGCTAAAACCTTTCAAAATCCTTGCGTTAATCTTAAACTAAAGCTTGAATTTCTAAATTCATTTTATATAAAGCCCTATTTTTAATTCTTAACTTAACATATTCATGTTGCATTATTAGAAATATGTATATACTATGAATACAGCTAGGTTTTTACGAGAACTTATGCTTTGTTTCAACACTAGTTTTTATTAAACCGTAGAAGAATGCGATTACAACTAAAACAGGAATCCCCATTAAAACAAAAGCTGTCATTCCGATGAAAAGATTGGTTAACATTTTAATCACCATTTGATTAGATTTTCTTTTAGATAAGATTTCTTATCTCTCTTGTGTATAATAATAGCCTAATATTGTAAACTGATTATGTCTGAAAAAGGCCTTTTTGTTAAGTAGTATATCCAATCAAACTTTGTTTACATCTGTTTACAATTTAATTTCAAATTTTTATGAAAACACGATTAATTAATTCATTTTTAACGTTATTTATTATTTGCTATGTAACAACTGTATATTCCAGTGATACAAATTCAACTGCTGATCATAGTAAGTTTGAAATATTACAAGAATCATTAGCAACTGGTCCTGCAGTCACTAGAGCTTGCCTTACTTGCCATACTGAAGCTGCTAAACAAGTACATAAAACTATACACTGGCAATGGCAATTTACTCATCCTGAAACTAATCAGCTATTAGGTAAAAAAAATGTAATTAATAGTTTCTGTGGTTCTATTGTTAGCAATTACGCTCATTGTACTAGTTGTCATGTTGGTTATGGCTGGGAAGATGATAGTTTTGATTTTACCAAAGAAGAAAATGTAGATTGCTTAGTTTGCCACGATACTACTGGAACTTATGAAAAATTTCCTGATGATGCTGGCCACCCTGCTTACGAAGATAAATCCTACAGTGGAATACTATTTAAGGCTCCGGATTTAAATTATGTAGCTAAAAATGTTGGAAAAACTAGCCGTAAAACTTGTGGTGCTTGTCATTTTTATGGTGGTGGTGGAGATGGAGTTAAACATGGTGACTTAGATTCTTCTTTGATAGAACCAGATAAGGATTTAGATGTTCACATGGATATAGATGGTTTAAATTTTAATTGTGCCACTTGCCATACCACTGATAATCATGATGTTAAAGGTAGTCGGTATAATTTAGTTGCTAAAGATACGCATGGGATTGATATTCCTGGCCGAGATGATAACAGTCGAGCTACTTGTGAATCTTGTCATGGTATGCGACCACATATTCGTACCATCAATAATAAGATAAATGACCATACTGATAAAATAGCTTGCCAAACTTGCCATATTCCTGAATATGCAAGAGGTGAAGTAATGACTAAAACTAGTTGGGATTGGTCGAAATCTAGCATTAATTCTCCAATGGGCGAGTTTGAATGGGATGAAGAGCTTACTCCTGAATATGCTTGGTACTCTGGTAATATGCAATTTACTCTATTAGATGAAAAAATTGATCCAACTAAACCAGTAAAGATCAATCATTTTTCTGGAAGTTATGCTGATCCTAATGCCAGGATTTGGCCATTTAAAGTCATGCACGGTAGGCAACCCTATGATACAAAAAATAATACTTTAGTTACCACCCATGTATTTGGTAAAGATACAACAGCCTATCTGCAATCTTTTGATTGGAATAATGCTATTAAAACAGCAATGGATTCTATTGGTGCTGAATATAGTGGCGAATATGGTTTTATTGATAGCACTCTGATGTATTGGCCTTTGTCACATATGATTGCTCCCAAAGAAGATGCTTTAGGTTGTGATGATTGCCATAGTAAAGCAGGTCGATTGCAAAGTCTTACTGGTTTTTATATACCAGGACGAGATAGCAATGTTTGGTTAGATAAAATAGGTTGGTTGATGGTATTAACTACGTTAGCTGGAGTTTTATTACATGGATTGGGACGTATCATATTCACTAGAAAAAGGAGCAAATAATGGCACAAGTTATGATGTATAAAGGTTTTGAACGCCTTTGGCATTGGTTACAAGCTGGTTTAATGATTGCTATGTTGATCACTGGTTTTGAAATTCATGGTACAGTTCATTGGCTAGGTTTTGAAACCGCAATCAATGCCCATATTGTTTTAGCCTGGAGTCTTATTGGACTGTGGATATTTGCAATATTTTGGCATTTAGTTACTGGAGAATGGAAGCAATATATTCCTTCTGGTTTAACTCAAATAATTAATATGATGCGTTATTATACTATTGGAATTTTTTTAGGTGCTGAACATCCATTCCAAAAAACTACTTTGAAAAAACATAATCCTTTACAACGCATGGCTTATTTATCACTACATGTACTAATTTCTCCAATGATTTGGATTTCTGGTGGTTACTTGTATTTATTTTATACGATTCGGGAAGCTTGGGGATTAGAAATAGTAAGTTTTATGACAGTAGCTTTAGTACATACTGTAGCCGCATTTGCCTTGTTAACATTTTTAGTTGCCCATCTTTACCTTGCGATAACTACAAGTGAAAAACCTTTCGGTTATGTTAAGGCTATGATAACTGGCTATGAAGATGAAAAATAAGTTCAATCAAAATCCTAAAAATTGCTTGAACTATATGGATAATGCCTAACATGTTTACAAAAATTTATATTATTTCTATATTATCTTTGTTAACCACTGCTTGCGTTACAGTTAATGTTTATTTTCCAGTTGCATCCGCTGAGGAAGCTGCTGATAAATTTGTTGGTCATGTTTATCAAAAATCTATTCCCAAAATTTTAAATGAAGAAATCAAACCAAAAGAACCTTCTGAAGAAGATGTTTGGGGAACAGATTCACCTAATAGTAGTTTGCCTTGGATAATAAAGTTAGCCAATATTTTTATCCCATCTGCTCATGCTGAAATAAATATAGATATATCTAGCCCAAGTATCCAAATTTTACAAGATAATATGGCAGAAAGACATCAAAAACTAAAACGTGGATATGACATTGGTGCAATAGGTATAACTAATGATGGTTTAATTACATTACACAATTTTGATAAAATACCATTAAAAAATCTCCCTAAAATAAAACGTTGGATAAAGGAAGAAAACCAAGAACGGTTGAATTTATATAAAGAAATTGCATTGGAAAATCAGCATCCTGAATGGGAGTCAGATATTAAGACCATTTTTATTAGTCGTTGGATAGAACTTGCGGAATCTGGTTGGTGGTATCAAAATTCCAAAGAACAATGGCAACGTAAACAATAATTCTAATTGTATAATCAGAATAAACTGTACTATTTTTACCACAAAAAAAATATTTGTTGTTTTTTTTCTACAAACTGTTGCATTTTTATTTTTTTTAAGTTAGAGTGTCTAAACATATTGAACAATGACTTAAGTTCAAAACAACGATTATATATAAGGTAATAAAGGAGTCTAAGACTTCAGTTTTACTTGTTAGTTTATAGACCAAGTATTGAGAACTACATCTAACTCATATTTTTGGGCATAGATAGCTTTGACGAATATAACTTTTATCATTTTAAGTAGTTGATACAGTATTAAATAAAATCGGAGATTTTTAAATGAATCGGAAAATACTTACATTAGCAGTTGCTACTGCTCTAGTAGTCCCTATGGCAGCTCAAGCTGATATCACATTATCAGGTATAATTCAAGCAGAAATTGGTAGTTGGGAAGTCGCTGGTGGTGATGAAACTAATGCTTATCGTACTGATGGTACACAAACAACTGATGATATGAGTCGCCAAACTCGTACCTATGATGAAGGTGGTGCTATTACTAACTATGGTATGAGCAATATACTACTTCAGTTTAACGAAAAATTAGGTAATAGTGGTATTACTGCTAATGGACAGTATCAAGTTGGTTTCAATACTTCCAAAAATCAAGGATTGACTGGTAAAAAACCAGTTTGGGTAGGTTTAAAAGGCTCTGCTCTTTATTTCCGTTATGGTACTTTAACAGGTGCTTATAAATCATCTCGTACTCTTATTGATCCATGGTCATATACTTCATTACAAGCTAGTGGTACAGCCGGTGGTATGAGTGGTAATCGTTATCACAGTGTAAATTGGGATGCCAGCAAACAAAAATTCTTAGTTAATACTAGTGCAGCAGTTTCTAATGCCAATGGTTTAACTAATGAAGGTTTCGTAGATGGCGCTCTTGAATTAGGTGTTAACCTTGGTGGTTTTGTATTTAAAATTCAAGGTATAGTTGATGATGCTGCTCCTATGAACGGAGCAGGAATGCTTGAACTTAGATATGAAGCTCCTAGTTTTGCAATGTGGGCCAGTGCTGCTTATACTGACTTAGATATAAAAGATACATTTGATGATGCTATTGATGATATTAAAGATTCTGTAGATGAATTTACTGATGATCTTACTGAAGAAGAAGCAAAAGCTAGAAAAGATGCTAGAAATGAAGATGAAGGTTTTGGCAACTGGAAAGTTGGCGGTCAATTCAAACTTGGCAACACTTTGAAAGTTGGTCTTCAATATGAAGATGCTGAAATGGGTCACTTTGATAACAATGGCGATGGTGGTAACTACATCCTTGGTTCTATCGAAGCCAGCATGAATAACATGGTTATTGCCGCATGGGTTGGTGCTTATAGTTCTGATATAGATGATAAAAACAGAATGAGAGACATTGATGGTAATTCTCTGGATGAAGATGCTTTAAGCTGGGCTGTTGGTGTTAAATATAACTTCAGCAAACGTTCCCAAGTATACTTAGGCTATCGTCAAACTGATAGTGATAATGATTACCGTGACGAAAACATTGCTGTACTGGGTATTAAACAAACATTCTAAGTTAGTTTAAAATTCAAAGCTTAGTTTTGAACTTCAATCTAAAAGCCTCGTAATTAAATTTGCGAGGTTTTTTTATGCTCAGTAAATATTGCAAATTGGTTATCAGATTCTGGATTCCAACCTTGAGTATGTTGAATAATTAATTGTGATAATAATTGAATATGTTCAATACTAGAATTTAACGCTGGGATATAATGGAATTCTTTTCCACCAGCCTGTAAAAAAATTTGACGATTTTCATGATCAATCTCTTCTAAAGTTTCTACACAATCCGTTGCAAAACCAGGACATACAACATCTACTCTCTTTAATCTTTCTTTGCCAAGTTCGATTAAGATTTTATCAGTATAGGGTTTAAGCCATTCTTCTCTACCAAATCTAGATTGAAATACTACTTGTGATGGAACATCAATTTGTTCTGCTACTAATCTAGCAGTTTTTTGACATTCACAGTAATAAGGATCACCGTTTAAAAAAAATCGCTTAGGAATACCATGAAAAGAAAATAATAATTTATTTGGTGTACCATGTTCAGCCCAATATCGTTTTATTTGAGTAGTTAAAGCTTTAATATAAACGGGATGATCATGATAATGAGAAATAAATCTTACATCTGGTAACCAACGCCAAGTTTTAAAAACTTTATTAACCGCATCAAAAACTGAACCAGTAGAAGTAGATGAATATTGAGGATATAATGGTAATATCAAAATATATCTTGCGTTAGCTTGTCGTAATTGTTCTAAACCTGTTGCAATTGAAGGATTTCCATAACGCATACCTAGTGCAATTATAGTCGAGTTATTAAAATCTGTTACTTGCTGAAGTTTTTGCAGTTGGATTTTACTAATTTCTAATAAAGGAGAACCAGATTCAGTCCAAATTTGTTGATATTTTTTTGCTGAACGACTAGGCCGAATGCGTAAAATAACCCCATGTAGAATTAATCGCCATAACCAACGTGGCATTTCAGTTATTCTAGGATCAGCTAAGAATTCTCCTAAATAATTTCGTAATGCTGATGGAGTTGGTGCATCAGGAGTACCTAAATTTACTAATAAAACTCCTATTTGTGCTGGATTTTCATGATTGTAAGTAGAATTATTATAAATAGTCATTTAAAATTACAATTAGTATAATTAATGGGTAAATCCATTGCCACCATGGTGGTTTTGACAACTCTGGAATTTCTAAAAAGCATAATGGAATTGTGTTTGCACATGTCAATACTTTTGTAAATAGTTCTGTTGGTTTGTTACTAATATTTGAATTTATATCAGTATAAAATTTCTGTACTATTTGAACAGTATCCAACACTAAAGCAATGCGTACAGCTAATCTTTCAGTTGGAAAACCTAACTTGGATAACGGTAAAAGCCACCATTGTAAAGCTGCAATAATTTCTTGGGTTGTAGTTATTGTTAAAAATAAGTTAGCTGCTAATATTATCGTAATTAGTATTATAATTTTTTCAATTACTACAAATAAATTTAAGATATTAAATATATCTGAATTAAAAAATAAATTTAAGATTAAAATTGATAAAAATAACCAACGCAAACGTATTAGAATAATTATAATTGGAGAAATTGGACATTTATAGATAATAAACAATAAGATTATAAAAATTATAAATGATATGTTATTAGTCATCACTAGTCCGACAACTAATAACAAGAAGCAGATAAGGCGTATGGCAGGATGCAATTTATCAAATATTTGCTATCATAGATTGAGCTTTTTGTTTCTGTTCTTCATCACCTTTTTGGATGATTTCATCAAGGATACCACGAGCAGTATCATTATCATCCATATCAATAAACATTTGAGCTAAGTCAAACTGGCTACTTATCTCATCCCCAGGATTTTCCTCATTAATATCCATTTCATCTGGTATTTCTCCAGTATCCAATTTATTAAGTAAGGAATCTAGGTCATCGTCATCACCCAAATTATCTAAAGAAAGCTCATCATCATCTAAAGATAGTTCTTCTGATGAATCTTCTATGTCACCCAAATCATCTAGGGAAAGCTCATCATCATCTAATGATAGTTCTTCTGTTGAATCATCAGTATCTCCTAAATCATCTAAAGAAAGCTCATCATCATCTAACGATAGTTCTTCTAATGAATCTTCTGTATCACCTAAATCATCCAAGGAAAGATCGTCATTATTTAACGATAATTCTTCTGACAAATCTTCTGTGTCATCTAAATCATCCAAAGAAAGTTCATCGTCATCTAAGGAAAGTTCTTCTGTTGAATCTTCTGTACTATCCAAATCATCTAGGGAAAGATCGTCATCTAATGATAGTTCTTCTGTTGAATCATCAGTATCTCCTAAATCATCCAAGGAAAGATTATCATCATCTAACGATAATTCTTCTGTTGAATCATCAGTATCTCCTAAATCATCCAAGGAAAGATTATCATCATCTAACGATAATTCTTCTGTTGAATCATCGGTATCACCTAAATCATCTAAGGAAAGATCATCATCATCTAACGATAATTCTTCTGTTGAATCATCAGTATCTCCTAAATCATCTAAAGAAAGTTCTTCGTCATCT
>JASFYV010000148.1:0-30243 GCA_045046925.1 Candidatus Marithrix sp.
CCTCCTTTATCCAGTTTTGGATAGTTTCGTTAGTTACGGAATATTGTTTGGCTAGAAATCCAGTCGGTTTATACATTCAAATTAACTATTTAGTATTTACGGCTATTTTAGTTGTTTTGGTGTATAATGTCAACTGTTAAATATATACTACATGATAGAGAATTATAGGTCTGAATTAGAATTTTCAGGACTTAAATATCCCCACAAATTTTATACATTGCGGGGATAATTTTTCATCTATAATTTATTTAGGTTTTTCATAATGTCCAACTAAGTCAGACTTAAGTTGAATACCTTGTCGAGAAGGTGTAGCCTTTCTTGAACTTCTAGAGGTGACTGGTTTTACTTCTGAAGTTGGTTTTTCAACTATTTCAGTAGTTTTTTCAGTTTCAATAGCTATTGGTTGGTTTTGCACTGTTTCTTTTGCAACCACTGGTTCAATTTTAGGAGTTTCCACAACCTTTTTAAGTTCTACTTTAGGAGTTTCCTCAACTTTTTTAAGTTCTACTGGCTTTGTAACTTCAGTATTTGGTTTAGTGGTCGGTTTACTAGGAGGAGCCTGTTTTTCTGGTACAACTTTGCTAAATAAGCCTCCGACCATACTGAAAACAATTATAAACACAGCTCGAATTAGATAGAATACCATCTTTACTGCCCCAATAATTTTCTGCACCAAACCTATAATACTGAACACAAAACCAATTCCAGTGGAATAAATTCGCATCCATAATGGCATGGGAGGAAATGAAGGCTCTGGTTCTTCCATATTTTCGGTATAAGTATAACCACCAGAGCTACATAAAGATTCAACACCAACACTGATACAACCTAATGGGATCACAATTAGCGTCAATATGGTAGAGATTAAAACCCCGAATAATAGCGAAATAGCCATACCTTGGAAAATAGGGTCAGTAATGATAACTCCAGCTCCGGCTACCAATGCAAAAGCAGTAATAATAATTGGGCGAGTACGAGTTTTACAAGATAAAATCACTGCTTCCTGTAATGGAATTCCCATCTCAACTTGAATAATAGCAAAATCAACTAACAAAATAGAATTACGCACTATAATACCAGACAACGCAATCCAACCAATCATTGAAGTTGCCGTAAATTCTGCCCCAAGTAACCAATGACCTGGAATAATTCCTAATAAAGTTAATGGAATTGGAGCCATAATAATAGCTGGAACAATAAAATTCCCAAATAACCATACCACTAAGATATAAATCAATATCATCGCTACCCCAAATGCCATTCCCATATCACGGAAGGTTTCGTAGGTTACTGTCCATTCTCCAGTCCATTCAAATCCAGATTGACCTAAGGCTTTAGGTGGGCCTACATATCGATCACAGAAAGAGATTACCCATAAGTCTATACAACCAGTATCGGCTAAACTTACTCCATCTGGAGTGATATAATCTTTTAATAATCCTTCAACCTCTAACATACCATAAATTGTTGAACTTAATGTATATTCACCAGTTTCTTCATTAAGAAGACCTATCGGATCACCTACTACATATTCCACAGGCCGTAAGTCTTTCTGGTAATAAATTGGGTCTTGTTTCGCTTCTACAAAATTACCTAATTCTGCCAATGGAATAATGCCACCAGTTTGAGTTGGAATTGGTAAATCATACAAACGGCTTAATTGGGAACGTTCGGTCAATGGTACTTGAATTATAATATAAGTAGGTTCTAACATGTTGCCACGTTTAATATCACCTAATTTAAAACCACCCAATGCCATAGTTAAATTACGATTGATAGTATCTACTGAAATTCCACGCCGCACTGCCTTTTCTGCATCGACTTCAAATCGCCAGATATTGTGAGATTCCGCCATGTAATTATCAACGTCATCTAAGATTTTAGCTTTTTCAAATGCTTCGGTTATTTTACCAGCAACCTCGCGTCGAATATTTTCATCTTGACCATATACTTCAGCTACAACAGACCGCAATACTGGTGGGCCAGGTGGCATTTCAACCACTGCAATCTTGACTGGACTATTGAGTTCTTTAATTAAACTTTGCAAGGCCTTCCTAGCCGCAAGTGCAATTTCATGACTAGTTCGAGGTGGATCAAAGTAACAAGCTCGAGTTTCACTTTGCCAAAAAGATATACCACAACTTTTCTTTTCTAATTGCACATGAATATCAGCATGCCAAGGTCTATCACGTAAATAATAATGCCGTACCATACCATTAAAATCAAATGGTTGCGAAGTTCCAATATAAGATTGTAACGCAATTACTTCTGGAAACTCTTCCGTATCTCGCAATTTTTCTACCATTTGTCGAGTCAGATTAGCTGTTACTGGTAAGGCAGTTCCTTCTGGCATATCAATAAACACATTGAATTCTGGTTTTTTATCCAAAGGTAGCATTTTAACTTCAACAGCATTATAATAAAACATTGAACAAGCTGCAAAAAATGCAAATATAAGCCCAACTAAAAATCCAAAACCAAGGAAACGGTTATTGATAAGTGGTGGTAATATAGCTCGAAAAATACTATCCCATCTCTCATTAGATTTTAGTTCTTTAATTTCCTGCTGTTCTAAGGCAGCCATTGACGGTTTAAACCGCATTGCTAACCAAGGAGTAAAAGCAAAAGCAGCAAATAAAGAAAATATCATCGCAATCGAACCTAAAGCTGGAATTGGTCCCATATAAGGTCCCATCATTCCTGATACAAATCCCATCGGCATCAAAGCTGCTACTACTGTAAACGTTGCTAAAATAGTTGGATTACCTACTTCTCGCACTGCATCAATTGCTGTTTCAGTATCTGTTTCACCTTTTAATAGCCAACGTCGATAGATATTCTCTATAACTACAATCGCATCATCCACCAAAATCCCGATGGAGAAAATTAATGCAAATAAGCTAACCCTATCAATAGTATATCCAGTTACCCAAGCGGAAAATACGGTGATTAAAATTACCACTGGAATCACTATCGTTACTACTAAAGACGGTCGCCAACCTAGAAAGAACAGCACTAATATTGTCACGGCTCCAGTAGCGATAAATAACTTTTTAATTAAACTATTTACCTTATCATTAGCAGTCTGCCCATAATTACGGGTCACTTCCGCATGCACATTATCTGGAATTATTTGATTTTTTCTAAGAGTATCAACATGGTCTAAGATGTTTCTAGAAACAGCAACCCCATTTGTACCAATTTTCTTAGAAATAGCAATGGTGACAGCCGGAGCTCCATTAACATTTTCGACAGAATTTTCTTGTGATAACCAAAAAGTATCATGTTGAGCGTAAGCAGCTCCAGAATAATAATTGACCATTTGATATGGTTCTATTTCTGGCCCTTGAATTACATTGGCTACATCTTGTACATAAACTGGTGCCCCTTTAAAACTACCAACTACTAATTTTTTAACTTCTTCAGCACTACTTAAAAATTTACCAGTATAAACAGTAAAATAAGTATTACCAGATTCTACATTACCAGCTTTAGTTTCATTATTAGCAGTTTTAATAGTTTGAGCTATTTGACCAATGGAAATTCCAAATCCAGACAATCTTTCTGGTTTGACTTCTACTAACACTTGTTCGGAACGACCACCTACTACAAAGCTCTGACCAGTATCAGGAATACCTTTTAGGCTTTGCATCACTTCTAATGCCAAGATACGCAAAGCACCATCATCCAAATCCTCTGACCATAAAGTGAGAGCCACTACTGGTACATCATCAATACCTTTTGGTTTTACTAATGGAGGCAATACACCAGGTGGAATTTTTTCTAAATTAGATTGTATTTTATCGTGGATTTTGAAGATGGAATGTTCCAATTCTTCACCAACAATAAATTGGACAGTTACTATGCCTTGACCACGTTCTGCTGCTGAATAAACATGTTCTACATCCGGTATTTCAGTCATGATACGTTCTAATGGCTCTAAAGCTAGACTGGCAACTTGTTTAGCCGACGCTCCCGGATACTGTACAAAGATGTCCACCATTGGCACAGAAATTTGTGGATCTTCTTGACGGGGGGTTAACATTAGCCCTAATATTCCCATGAATAACATGGCAAAAAATAATAGGGGGGATAGCGGGGAATGGATAAATGCTTTTGCTACTTTCCCGGCTAAACCTAAATCTTGTTTTTTATCATCGATTTGAGAATTTTCTAATGGATTATTCTCTGAATATTGGTCTGTCATGCGGATACAATTAAGTTGGAAGTTTTATAGATTTTATAGTAATTCTTAATTAAATTATTTATGTAATTAAGAAAAGTTATATGTTATCTACATTTAGAATTGATTAAAACCTGATCACCCTCAGTTAATCCACTGAGAATAGTTATATAATCACCAATACTTTGATCAAGTTCACTTATGAGAGTAGGGTTAATCTTTTGACCAATCCGTATTAAACGAATTTCTGGTTTATTATTTTTTAACACACAAACACCTGGTAAACTATTACGTTGCATAACAGCAGAATGTGGAATTAACAATAAACTTTGTTGACCAGCTTTAACATCAGGTACATCAACTTGGGCATATTGACCAGGACCGATATAATCACCAAATTTATTTCTAGCTTCAGTTGGTATATCAAATTTAACTTTTATAGTATGTCTTTGTTTATCAGCAATAGGAAAGATTCGAGCTATTGATACAATAGTATTTTTATCTAAAACATCTAATTTAGCTGATACTTGTTTGCCAACTTTTAAACCTCGAACTAAACGAGCTGGAACATCAACTTCAATCTGTAATTGTTCGGTATCAGCAAATTGTAATAATGCCTGTCCCATCATAACTGTATCCCCGACTTCAGCCATTTTTTTAACAATTACGCCATTGAAAGGAGCAATGCTTTTAGCATCACGTAATTTAGCATCTATTTGTTCAATTTGAGAACTAGCTTGCCATAAAGCATTGCGAGCTTGCTCAATTCTAATTCCATAAGTATGTAATTGAGCTCGCCGATCTAATCCTTGGTCACTACGTCCCATTAAATCACTAATAGGTTTAGTTAAAAATTGATCTAATAAATGCGGTAATCCCATTCCACCTGGAGCATCGTCTGGGGAATCTGGAGACCGTAATTGTCGAGTATATTGTATTCCTGCATTGCGTAATGTTGCATCAGCATTTCTCCATTCAGCTATTGCAGAACGTCGTTTGGCTAATAATTCCCTATTATCAAGTTCTAATAAAATAGTATTTTTAGAAAATTCATCGCCTTCTTCACCAATTAGGCTGGCTACTCGACCTGATAATTGGGCTGAAAAAGTAACTTCTTTTTTTGGTATTACAGTTCCACTTAAAGTAATTGGTGGGCTAAGGTCATAAACCTTAACCTCATAAGTATATTCATCTGCTGCTTGTGCATAATTAGTAAATAACAGCATAATTGTTAACAGTTTAATAGTTTGTTTTAACATGTTCATTTTATCTATACACTTAAATATTTTTTTAGAATTATAACGCATAAAACACACCTCTTTAAGTTTCCATATGAGAAATACGATAGAGATGTGTTTTAAAAAGGAACTTAATTAACCAACCCGTCCCATAACTGTAAAACTTTTTACGAATGGACTTGCCATACGTGGGTCTTTAATCATGGCAGTATAGTCCCCAATCTTAAATTTTAATTTACCACTTACATAAGCAGCTCCTAAACTAGCCATGCCTAAACCTTTATCAAGCCATTTATTCCAACTCTCTTCCTTAGCACGTAGATCCCAATTTAGTTCTTCTCCATTATATGCACCAGCAGAAGTAATTTTACCATTTTCTATAATGGCAATGCCTCTCGGTGTATCATCACCAACAATTCCATAACCAATATTAGTACTGAAGTTAATTTTAGCAAGTGCATCAGAAAGTTCTGGTTCTTTATTCCATTCTTCCATGTATGTTTTCATCCAAGCGTCTGAAAATAAATCTGCCATAAATATACCTTGATTTTAGAGTTGAAATATAAATTGTTTTATGTTACACAAACTAATTCAAATTAACTTAACATTATTTTTCTGGATTTTTAATCCAACCTATAAATGTTTAAATTATTACTAACAAATAATTGTTTTTTATATTAAAAATAATTTTTTTAGAATTAGTCTGTGTAACTTCAGTTACTTTAAAGAAATATCAACCATTTTTAGTAGATATCTTCTTTAGAGTAAAGGAAAATAGAAAAATAGTCCAGTTCACTACCAAATTTTTCAATTTTATATAGTAACTGTTATTAGCTGAAGTTACGCAGAATTAGTTAAAACATATATGTAGGATGCAATAAGAAATGAATTACAGTAGTCTGCGTAACTTCTGTTATTAATATAATTTAAGTCCTAATTGAAAAAACTCAATATAAGCAAATGCTAATATTTAATATATACTTGATTTAATTGTCTTAATCTTAAAACTTTAATGAAAATTTATCCGTTAGAATATTAAAAATATACTAATTTCATATTTTAAAAAATATATCACTTAAATAATATTTCAAACATTTTTAAGTTTGATTTTCTAAAGGCCAACGTGGATGAGCAGAAAATTCCAAAGGTTCACATTGTCCTTGCATTAGACGCAAAGCACCAGCATAAGCTATCATTGCTCCATTATCAGTGCAAAATATTGAACGTGGATAAAATAGTTTTACTCCTATTTGTTCAGTGAATACAGCCATGCGTTCACGCAATCGTTGATTAGCCCCAACTCCACCAGCGATTACCAATCTATCTAAATTAGTTTGCTTAATAGCTCTCTTACATTTGATAATTAGAGTATCTATTACTGCATCTTCAAAAGCTCTAGCAATATCCGCTTTTACCTGTTCATCTTTAGATTCTTGATTCTGCCAAGTTGTCAATACTTGAGTCTTTAATCCACTAAAACTAAAATTTAAGCCTGGTTGTTTAGTCATTGGCCGAGAAAAATGGAAAGTTTTTGGATTACCTTGAGTTGCCAATTTTGCTAATGCTGGGCCTCCAGGATAACCTAAACCTAATAATTTTGCAGTTTTATCAAAAGCTTCACCAGCGGCATCATCGACTGATTCACCCAATAAAGAATATTGACCCATAGCAGTGACTTGCATTAATTGAGTATGTCCACCGGAAACTAATAGAGTTAAAAATGGAAAGCTTGGAGCCGATGATTCTAACATTGCGGCAAGTAAATGACCTTCTAAATGATGTACTCCAACAGCTGGAATTTGCCAAGCCCAAGCTAGACTACGTCCTACAGCAGCTCCCACTAACAACGCTCCTATTAAACCTGGGCCGGCAGTATATGCAATACCATTTATGTCATTTGATTTAATATTAACTTTAGTCATCAACTGTTTGATTAAAGGAATTAATTTACGCACATGATCACGAGAGGCTAATTCAGGCACTACACCACCATATTTAGCATGTAGCTCCACTTGGCTATATAATTCATGGCCTAATAAACCCTGTTCTGAATCATAAATTGCTACTCCAGTTTCATCACAAGAAGTTTCTATTCCTAGGACTAACATACTTTTCTCATTTGTTCTATAATTTTTTTTGGTAAAATTTGTGGTTGGTAATTAATAGCATTGATCACTCCAATCTTAATATTACCAGTACATAGTATTTCTGATTTACGCAAAATTTGATGTTCCATAATCAAGCTAACTTTACCTAATTTGGTTATTTCAACTACTATATCCAATAAATCATTAAAAAAAGCTGGTTTTACATATTCGACTGTAAACTTACTGACCACAAATATTAAATTATACTCTTGTTTTAATAAGGTTTGTTCTATATTTAAATGACGTAATAATTCAGTGCGAGTTCGTTCCATAAATTTTAAATAGTTGGCATGGTAAACTACACCTCCACCATCAGTATCTTCATGGTATACCCTGACTGGCCAAATGAATTTATTCATAGTTTTTTACTTAATGACAGGATAAAAGATTAAAAATACGTTTATCAAGATAATATCGTTAGCCAAAAACTAAAAAATAGGTAAAAGATAAACAGGTGGTAGTGTTAAGATTGAATAATCAGAAAGAAAACATAACCACCATGGCAATTATACCACTATTAACTTAAGCCCAGTAATAGATTACAAAACAATGAATAGATTATAGCATAAGCAATGTTATCAATGAGTGGAAGGATTATCTAGGTATATTTCATTGGACATGGTGGTAGTACAAAACCATAATGCTAAACAATTTATTGGATTATTGTCAAGTTAGTTATCGTAAAGCTCTACATTTTAATACGAATATGACTGCAGTTAATCTTATCAAGTTGCAACAAGACCGTTTGCATAATTCTTGCGAATAACGTCATTCTATTGCCAGTTGAAATATACGTTATACCAATATTCATCTACTTGAAAGTATCACCCCTTGCGTTCCCTCCTTATTTAATGAGGGGATTAGGGGAGGTTGTATTTAACTGAATCGGGAAATGCTATAGCTGTAATACTGTCTTAATTATTTTCCAAAAAAATACAATTATATTATTTCTTTTTTCAGAAAATACTATATCAACTTAAAGAATATATATTTGCATTTTGTTACATTCATCACATATTATATACTTCCATTAATGACGTTATCTATTGACAAAAAGTGCTGCATTACTTAAAAATCGAAAATTTTGCTATTGTTGAACGACTTGAACTTAACTTTACCAATGGTTTAACCATAATAACTGGTGAAACTGGAGCTGGTAAATCAATCTTAATTGATGCTCTTAGTCTAGTATTAGGTGAGAGAGCTGATAGTAGTGTAGTAAGACACGGCAATGAAACAGCTCAAATTCAAGCTATTTTTACTTTACCTAAAATAGCAATTGCCTGGTTACAGAATTCGAGTGATAGATGTTCGGTACGCCGTATAGTTGGTAGCAACGGCCGTTCTAAAGCCTATATAAATGAACAAGCAGTTTCAGTGCAAACCTTACGCAAATTAGGTGAGTATCTAATTGATATTCATGGACAACATGCACATCAATCTTTATTAAAATCAGAAAATCAACGTCAATTATTAGATAATATAGCATTGAATAAGCAACCACAAGAACAAGTTGAACAAATTTATCAACAGTGGAAAACTATTAAAAATACTTTAGATGAATTAGGAGGAGAAGATCGTGAAGCTAAGATTGCTTTTTTACGTTATCAAGTACAGGAATTGGAAGATTTTGAATTAACAGCTGAATCTATTGTTAGTTTAGAAAATGAATATCGTCGACTAGCTAATGCTCAACAATTATTAGAAAATAGCCAACAAGCTTTAAATTTACTAGATAATGATACTGGTAATACTGCCTTGTCTTATCTCTGTCAGGCAAATAATATATTAGAAGCAGTACAACAGCATGATTTAAAATTAACAAATATTGTAACTTTGTTAGAAAATGCTATCATTCAAACTCAAGAAGCAGTCGGAGAGTTAGGACATTATACCCAAAGCTTAGACATAGATAATTCACAATTACAAATAATACAACAGCAAATAACCAACTTACAAGATTTGGCTCGTAAACACCGAGTTAGATTTGTGGATTTACCCCAACATTTTATTAGTTTAACTGAACAACTAGCCGAATTAGATAATTACGCAGAAAATGCTAACCATTTGCAAGTAAAATTAACTACAACTCTACAAGAATATCAAATTGCAGCTGCTGAATTACATACACAAAGAGTACAAACTGCCAAGCTACTAAGCGAACAAATTACAGTTGAAATGCGTCGGCTTGGCATGCCTGGTGGTAGAATAGTAATTAATGTTCATGAAGATGAAGATGTTTTACCAACTTCTGTGGGTACAGATACAATTGAATTTTTAGTTAGTACTAATCCAGGTCATGACCCTAAACCATTACAAAAAGTAGCTTCTGGTGGTGAACTATCCAGAATTAGTTTAGCTATTCAAGTAATTACTGCTAAAAGCAATGGAGTACCAATTTTAGTATTTGATGAGGTTGATGTTGGCATTGGTGGTGGAGTTGCTGAAATTGTAGGCCAATTGTTAAATAATTTATCGCAACAACGTCAGGTATTATGTATAACTCATTTACCTCAGGTAGCTTGCCAAGGTAGACAGCATTTGCAAGTTAGCAAAACAATTCAACAAAATAATACTCATACTTCTATTACGCTTTTAAATCAACAACAAAAGATTGATGAAATAGCTAGAATGTTAGGCGGAATAGCAATTACTAATCATACTATAGCTCATGCAAAAGAAATGTTACAATTAACAGAGAAGTAGTTTTTTTAACGTAAGATGCAATGAGTAAATTGATACAATTCGTAAACTCATTACATCCTACGTTGTTCACATATTTATATTTAACAATTGGTTGGTCAAACCGGAAAAACGATCAATTTCTGTGGCTATTGCTTGTTTAAATATCTGTTCATTACCCCAGATACTGATTTTTTTACCAGCTCGAGTAATGCCAGTATAAATTAGTTGTCTGGTTAAAACTGGAGAAAATTGACTTGGTAGTATCATTAATACTTGTTCAAATTCTGAACCTTGGCTTTTATGAATTGTCATTGCATAAACAGTTTCATATTCTGGTAATCGATTAGGCCAAAAATCTCGTCGTTTACCAGCCGCATCTAAAAAAATAGCTTTCTTTTGACCTGCAACATTAAAAATAATCCCTATATCACCATTAAATAAATTAAGATTATAATCATTACGTTTAATTATAATAGGTTGTCCATGATAACAACTGGATTGGATTTGACTGGTATTTCGATAATAATTCTCTACAGATTGATTTATATTTAAAATACCATGGAGACCATGACGAGTTGCACATAAAACTCTAAATTTGTCAAAATTTTGTAATGCTATTTCTGGTTGGGGTTCAAACATAGAGAATTTTGTGCTAATCTGTTCAATTAAATCAGTTGGCAATGCTTCAGCTAATGAATGCCATTCTACATCTGGATAACTAGCAGATTTTAAAACTTGTAATGCTGTTTCACCATCTCCTTGTTTAACTGCCTGAGATAGTTTCCAAATACCGCTTTGTTCGCTAAACCGATAGCTTTTATCTAATAAAATAATACTGGAGTTAATATTATCTAATTTGGAATTATGAACTGTTAATTGGGAATTATTAATTATGTTAGCTTGTATTAAACCGGCTTCGCAAATATCTCCTAGAACAGTTCCAGCCTCTACTGAAGCTAATTGATCCTTATCTCCTAATAAAATTAAATGAGCTTGGCTAGGTATAGCTTGTATTAATTTGGTCATTAAAGCTAAGTCTATCATTGAAGCTTCATCAACAACTACCACATCATAAGGTAGTGGGTTATTAGCTGAGAAATGAAAATAAGGAGAATTTAACTTACTACCTAACAACCGATGTATTGTGTATGTATCTGTTGGTATTGCAGTTTTAATAGCATGACTACAATCTAATGATGGTAAAGTTTTAGTAACTGCTTCTTTTAAACGATTAGCTGCTTTACCAGTTGGTGCTATCATTACTAAATTTAAATTTGGATTTTGTTCTAACAATAATGCTAAAATTTTAATAACAGTTGCAGTTTTTCCAGTGCCTGGACCTCCAGAAATAATACAAAATTTACGTGATACAGCTAAGTTTGCTGCTTCTTTCTGTTTATTACTTTGTTTAGGAAATAGGCGGGCTAAACCATTAGATAATGTCTTATGATCAATATCATTTATGCTTATCAAAGAATGGATTCTAGTAGCTAATATTTGTTCATAATAAAAATAACGATACGAATATAAACAATGATTATTGAGTATCAAAGGAGTATAATCATTCGATGTTCCTACTACGCTACAATTTTTTAATGATATTTCCCACTGTGATAATTGAGGGCATAATATGCTATACCTATCTGATTTAGATGGAAATAATTTTCCAGATAAGGATTGTAAATTAACACAACTTGAACCTTGATTATTGTAATAACTGACTAATGCACTACCTAATAATATTTCGTCTGAAGTATTATTTGATAACTCTGCCATTAATTTAGCAAAATGTATATCTAGGTCAGAAAAAACACCTTCATTATATAATGTATATATTGCTGTTAACATTTGATTATAAACCGTAAATTTAGTAATGATAAATTATTTTAAACTAATTAATAAGTTTATTAGAATATTGAAATAAGTCAATGTACTTAAATGGTTAAATGATATATCTCAAATTTATCAATTTAGGAAATAATTTAAACCATTAAGGTACAAATATTTAGGTAGGATCAATATTCTTATTATAAATTGCATCTAAAATAATTATAATTACTTGACCTCACAGTAAGGATAGTTTGATGAGCGAGAACAATGAACTTTCACTTCGTTTAAAAACCGCAGAATTTGAACAAGAAAAATTATTAGAAGAACTACTTGATATAAAAACATCGCTTAGTTTAATAGGTGAACAGTCTAAACAAAAAAAAATATCAACCGAATTACTAGAAATAAAAACTCAAATTAATCAGCTACAAAAAAAATTTGAAGCAGATAAAAATATTAAATCTTTTAGTATAAATGATGGTTCAAAAGAATTAGATATTGGTCCAGAAAGTTATGTAATCTGTTTAATGTTTAGCAAACATTCTCCACCAGAATGGTCTGGAAATCGTTGGCGGATATCAGGCCAAGGAAAATGTTATTCTACATCAGAACAGGCGTATAAATGTTTACA
Source organism: Candidatus Marithrix sp. (assembly GCA_045046925.1). GTDB lineage: Bacteria > Pseudomonadota > Gammaproteobacteria > Beggiatoales > Beggiatoaceae > DRQV01. Next base: position 12,715 of record JASFYV010000148.1, read on the forward strand.
GCAACTTCAACAACAATGGCCCGATTATCCGATTGATATTTTGAAAAGGTAAGATTTTTAAATTTAAAACTTAAATGATAGGTGTGAGTACCTATAATTTTATTCGATTGGAGAATTTTAATGCTTGATTCAGAAATTGAAAAACGTTTAAACGAACTAGAATCAGAACAAGACCAACAAATAAATGTTTTAGAAGAATTCAGTGAATTTGAGGATGAAATTCGTAAACTTGAATCAACTTTAAATCAGATAGATAAATTTTATCTCCGAAATAACCAAGAAACTGATTTTAGTAATTTACGTGATCTTAAAAAAACTGAAGAACTTGAAAAAGAACTTGAAAGTATGAGTACATCTTCTGCAACTCCAAATATAAAAGTTCAAGAAAATACTAAAAATAGTTCAGCTACAGAATCAGATTCTACTAATTATGTTATTTGTTTGGTAACTAATCCAAAATTACCACAAGAATGGTCAGGCAAAGAATGGTGTGCTAGAGGTAAAGGGATGCGTTATAAGACAGCAGAACAAGTTAAACAAACTTTTAAAATGTTGAAAAAACAATTTCCCGATCAATCAATTAAAATTTTCAAAAAATAATTAAATTGGCATTTTTAATGCATTAAGCGTGTTTAGATATATATATTATAACGGGGAAAAACCGATGATCGACACTCTTATGCAAATGCCTAGTTCAGTTTTTATGAGCTATTTTATAATTTTTTCCATTAGCTGTATTTTTATTGGTTGGTTAATAATCCGTGCTGATGGTTCTAGCAATCATTATTTACCTGAGTTAAATGAATTAGACCCTTTTGAAATCGCTGCATTACGAGATGGTCGTAAGGGAATTATTCAAACTGCATTATTTAATCTTTGGCAACAAAAATTTCTAATAGTTAGTGGTAAAAAGAATACGGTTAAAATTAGAAAAAAAATAATTCCAGACAAACAACCTGAAAATAGTATTGAGGATATAATTTATCAATTTGCCCATAATCCTCGTAAACCAACAGAGTTTTTTACTGATGCTACCTTACGTTCACGTATTGATAGTCATATTAAACCAATAAATTCCACTTTAGAAAATTTACATCTAAAACGAACTAATTTTAGGCTAAAACAAGCTTGGATAATTTGTGGTTTAATATCATTTGTGGTAATTGGTATAGCTAGTACCAGATTATATCTTGATATGTCTACTGGTCGTCCGATTATATTAATGTTTTTATTAACAACAATAATGTCTACCTTAATTTTTAAATTTCTTAAACCTAATCGTAATACTCATCTAGGTCGACTCTATCAATATAAGTTAAATAAACATTTTGAATGGATGAAGTTAAAAAATACTGATGAGATAGATCCGGCTTTTCGTATAGCTGTATTTGGAGTTACAGTATTAGCTCATTTTGAATTATTTGAACATTTTAGTAATATTTTTGCAATTGTAGCTGGGCCAGGTAACAAAAGCGGTAATGGTTGTGGTGGTTGTGGTGGTAATGCCAGTAGTAGTGGATGTGGTGGAGCTGGTTGCGGTGGAGGTTGTGGTGGAGGCTAATATGAATACTAAACCTACAAACATGTTATTGCAATGGCATATAACTGAACGTTGTAACCTACGTTGTAGTCATTGTTATCAAGATAATTATCAGCGGAATGAATTGGATTTTGCCAGTTTACTAAATATATTAGAACAGTTTAAACAATTATTAGATTTTTTTAGTCAAAATCAAGAACAACAAATTAAAGCCCACATAACAGTTACCGGAGGGGAACCTTTTGTCAGAAATGATTTTATTAATTTGTTAGAAATCCTCGCTTCGCATAAGAAATTGTTTAGTTTTGCCATCCTTACCAATGGAGCTTTTATTGATAATTCTACAGCTCAAATCCTGCATAAACTTAATCCTGCATTTGTCCAAGTGAGCATTGAAGGAACTCAAGCTACTCATGATAGTATTAGAGGTAAAGGTAATTTTATTCAAACTGTTGCAGCAATTAAACGATTGCGAGATAATCAAATCCGCACTATGATTTCTTTCACCGCTCATCGTAAAAATTTTCGAGAATTTAAAGATGTTGCAAAGTTAGGCCAGAAATTACATGTCAATAAAGTTTGGTCTGATAGATTAATTCCTTGGGGTAGTGGAGCCAAAGAACAGGTTATGTCTCAAGCTGAAACGAAGGAATTTTTTGAAATCATGTCGCAAGCTAAGAATAGAATAACTTGGTTTAATCGCACTGAGATAGCAATGCACCGAGCTTTACAATTTTTAGTTGCTGGCGGTCGTCCATACCAATGCACTGCTGGAAATAATCTATTAACAGTACAAGCCAATGGTGATTTATACCCATGTCGACGTTTACCAATTAAAATCGGTAATTTAACTGAAAATAATTTATTAGAACTGTATAACACCTCAAATATTTTACAAAAATTACGGCAGCATACTGTTAGTGATGGTTGTCAACAATGCCATTTTGCTAGAGTTTGTCGTGGAGGGCTTAGATGCCTATCTTATGCGGTAAGTGGTGATCCATTCAAAGCTGATCCAGGTTGTTGGTTAAAAAATGATAAGAAGATTATCTCTGCTTTAACACCAAAAAGGTAATATCATCATAAATTTTCTGTTTACCAATATGTCGACGAACATCAGTAATTATAGCTGTTTTAATGTCCATAGCCCGACTTTGCCAATTAATACTTATTATTTCACAAAGTCGTTCAATTCCATAAAGCTTACGTTCTAAATTCATTGCTTCGGTGACTCCATCAGTATATAAAACTATTCCATCTCCTTGAGCTAAAAATATGGATTTTCTACCCAAAAATGGGGTTATATCAGCTTCTAAACCAATGGTAAAACCTAAATCAAAAGTATCAATCCTTTCGATATTACCATTCTTACGTACTATTAGAACTTCTTCATGTTGGCCACTTATATTTAAATTTCCATTCTTATAATCCAATAAAGACAAAGTCAAATTTTTATCAGAACCCATTCGTTGTACATTATCATAAATAGCTTGATTGAGAATGCTTAAAAATATTTCTGGATTGTTAACATTGCTGACCAACAAAGTACGCACTGCCATTTGTACCATTAACATCAATACTCCGCTTTCTAACCCATGTCCAGTAACATCTCCAATTCCAATTTTAATATTACCATTATGCTGTAACACGTCATAATAATCACCACCAACTTCTGTAGCTGGTTCCATAAAACTAGCAATATCCAATTCTTCAATTTTTTCTAATTCATCCTCAGTAGGAAGTACCATCATCTGTAATTGGCGAGCGATATCTAATTCCATGCCTAAACGTAAATTCTCCCCTTTTAGCCTTTCATTTAATTTAATAATTTCCTTATTAGCTTTAGAAAGTTGTCCAGTACGTTCGACAACTCGAATTTCTAGTTCATCATTAAAATTTTGTAAAGTTTCATTAGTTTGGCGTAATTCTTCTTGTTGTTGATGTAATTCTTCAGTTTGAATTTGTAAAGTTTCATTCATATTAGTAAGTGCAGTGCCTAACTTATCTTGTTTGGAATAGTATTTTATTTCAAGTGAATAATTACCAGCAGCAATGGCAGTAGCTCTTTCGATAGTTTTTTGAATACTAGTTTGCAATTGTTGGAATGAAGTTACAATTTTAGCAATTTCATCTCCACTGTATTCGATATTAAGTCCTAAACTATCTTTTGAAAAAAGTACAACTTTTTTAGTTACTTGTCGAATTTTTTGAGTAATCCAAATTATTATTATTATAAACGCAAAAATTAATACCAGTGCAAATGTTATTCTTTGTTTATAAGTCTCGGTTAAGATAGAATCCGCAAGATGGTAAGCACGTTCTTTTTTCATGAATGAGGCAAAATGAGCGCTGGTATCTGAAGCACCATAATCAAAAAATGAGGCTCCAGTTTTAATATATTCTTGGGTTAAATTTTGAACTATAGCTCCAGTAGGCAATAAATCTGGGTTACTAGTAGCTATGATTTTAAGTGGATCGCCATCTAATAGAGTAACAACAGCACCTTCTAATAGATAGTCACCGATTGCCTGCATCAAAAAATTATCATCAATTGGGGAAGCCAACATAAGAGTGGCAATAGTTTGTCCCTTTTTATCTTTAAGATGTCGAGAAGAAATAATATAAGGGATTTCAGCTAAATCGGTCATATATGATTGATTATGGCTGAGTTTTTGTAATAATGTAGTTGGTTTTTGCAATAGCGGTGGCAAATCTTCCGGAAAATAGTGATATACTTCTCGTATTTGTTTATTGTGATCTATCAAAATAGCAAATTTAGCATGAAAAAAAACTCGCATAACTGATGAAGTTGGTAGCCAAGCTGGTAATCGATAATGATGTTTTATCTCTTCATTTGTCAACCATTTATCGTCTTTAAAATAAGCTTGAAAACGTTGTTGGGAAATAATTAATTTAGTAGCTTGATTATGAGAACGTATGTAATGATCAAAAATTGTTCTATCTTCTTTAGCTCTAATTTCTAGCTCATCAGCAAGCTCTGCAAAAAGTACTTTTTGGATAGCTTTGGTTTGTATTTGATCGAGAACTATCCATACCAAAGCACTAATAGATATTGTGAATATTAGTACCTTAGTTGTAACTGATAAATTTTTTAACATTAGTTTACTCTCATTATAATTCTTCTATTTAACTACCTACTGCTTTACTATAATTTGACATGTTATCAAATGCTTCAAAGTCATCTTTATATAATAATTCAAGTATACACAATTAATTTTCTAATATCAATATTATCAATGATTTGGCATGGTAATTTATAATTAAATATGATAACTCGATATAACGAAGTGAAACTCAGTAATATCTATTGTATTTAAAACAATATAAGTTTTATCTATAACTATAACAATTATCGGGAAATTTGTGGAATGTGGAGATCAACCATGAAAATGAGTTTTAAATTTAGGTAGTCCTGAACAAAGTAGTGATAGCTATTATAATTAAATTAGTATATTAAACAATATATTATTCAGGACTACTGATTTTTTATATCAAGTACGTCATTTAATTGAAATTCGCTAAATTAAAACAGTTTCGAGCCATTATTACTCGTTATGATAAACGTTCCTTTAATTTTTTTTGGCTATTTATCTGCTTCTGTTATTAGCTTAGATTTATTTGATGACATGCCAGATTTTTTTTATATTTGCTTTACTACTATAGTTAAAACGGAAATAATTTAGATTATTTGGGAAATGTATTTATTGGAAAATATCATCAACAGATAGTAATTGGCCGCTTTCTTTACGAAGAGAATTTATGTTATTCTTGAGATTTTCAATTACCTGTATTTCTTCGATAGAATCAGGTTGCGATCCAAAACAAAGTTTTAATGTTGTATCTAATTTTATTTCTGCTTCTAATGCCTGAAGAAATTTAGTCTTAATTACTTCAAAACCTAATTCCATTATCAAAAAACAAATGATTTGTTCAAAGCAAATAAATCGTTCATTTACCTGTTCCAAGGTTTCATGCAATGACTCAACGTTTATTAAGGCCTTCAAAAAACGTTTATCACCTGTAAGAAGTACTTCAACCTTCTTTATCAAATAAAACTTGAAGCAACTGCATTTCACCAGCATCAAGTCCATTTGTGCTGGCCATAGCATTTATCAAATCTTCATCTTTTACTTCTATACTTATTTTTGCAATATCTTTTTCAATAAATACTTCAATTCTAGTTATTACTATTGGATTAAGTTTTTTCCTTTTTGATAGTTTTTTTGGACATAATTTATACTTCAATGTATCAAGAATAAACAATTTTCCAAACTTTGTTCTTAGTAATTCTCCTGTCTCTTGTAGTAAGTCTAATGTAGCCAACTTATCAACAATATCGTTATCAATTAGTAATGCCAATTTTATTCACCAACTTTCATTAGTTTATAAAGGTAATCAAGCTGATCTTCATTTGCTTCATCTTCATTAATTTCTTCACACAATTTGTTTCTAATGTAAACTTTCCAATCTGGTTCTGGATAGAAGATATTCAAAGCCGCATTTGCAATTTTCCAATGGTTAGTTGTGTATCCCCAATTTAAAATAACATGCCCAGGATCAATATTATGTTTTATGCCTTTTTCTTCTGCTCCACTTGCTAAAGCTTTGGCTTTTAATTTCTTTCCATATGAATGAAATTTTGTATCTTCTGCACCTGTCAATAATTCAATTGCAAAATTATTAGCCTGTTTTTCTTGTTCATCAAGTCCATTTTCTTGACGATTGATTCTTTTATCAATTATTGTTTGCCCTAATTTTAAATGATTATGAAAAATATGTCCCATTTCATGAGCGAGTAAAAACAATAAATTACTTTCATGTTTGTGTTTTTTAGTTAAACTAATAACTGATCTACCATTAACATCAACAACTACACCATCCATTTTTTTTGAAACAGGTAATTCAGGTAAATACAATACTGGTACACCATTTTTCCAGCAATAATTAACCAAAGATTTCAAATCAATCCAAGGCTTATTAGATTGAAGCAAATTATCTCTGATTGTATGTGCGTCTTGGAATTGTAAATGATTCTGTATGGTAATATCAGCTACTGTATTAGATAAAGATTGAACAATAGCAGTTGCAGCAGCTAATTCAGAATATTCTTTATTATTAGCATGCTTATAACAACAGATATTTTCTTCTTTAAAATGTAATAATTCTCCAGTATTTAAAACATTTTTGAGATTAAGATTGGTAAATTTAGCAATACTAACTAAAGCTTGTTGTACTGCACCAGGAGAATTGATTAATTCATTTTCCCACCATTCTGGAAGATAATTTTTAATTTCTTTAGCTAATTTTTTGTCAATTTTTTGTAATCGTTTTGAAAATTCATCAATAGGATTTTTAATAGTTACAGTAGTCATAACACCCTCCTAATTGTTAATAAATCTATATGCAAAGATAAAACCTGCGTCATGTTACATTATTTAAATAAATTCCTGCTTATTAAAGCATTATAGCTATAATACACCATGATCTCAAATAGAAGTTATTTTATCATTATTTAATATTTCCTTTTCTTACACAAACGTATTAATCTATTTTCTAAAAATCGTAAAGATATGAAAAAAAGTTCTGAGATTGGATGTTTAGATATGCAAACATAAGGTTTACTTATATAAGTTACTGGTACATTAGCAATAGAAGCGGCTAAACAGCCAGTTAACAAACGATCATCTACTAACATTAAAGATTTTGGAGATTTTTTAGTTAAAGAGATTATCTTTTGTAAACCATCTGGATAAGGTTTTTTCTTAACTTCTTTTACATAACGTATGCCAGGATAATGTCGTTTAAAGTAGTTAACTCTCTCTACTAATGGCTTATTTGACAAAATAAAAATATTCCTAGCACCAAATATTTCTACGCTTAAATATAACCAATCGTGCAATTCTCCAACTGGATAGAGTTCACCATGTGATGCTAAAACTCCATCAAAATCTAAGACTAAAATTTCAATACCTTGTTGTTGGAAAATTTTTGGAGATATATCAAGTAATTGTTGATTATTTGGAGTTATATGACAAATATGTTTTAATGTATGACAGTGATCTCGTAACATGCGTAAACTGAATAACAGTCGTTTAAATAATTCCATCAGATTTTTTATAAGAATTGTTGAAGATTAGTAAGATGAGGAAGGTTTTATAATTTCCTTAACCTACAAGACATTGTCATAATAGGTTAAAGGATCGTTTAAATTCTATGGGTTATGGGTTATCTGCATTATGTTTCTCAACAGCTTTATTGTAAGCACTAACAATATCAGTCCGTAATACTATACCAACTATTGTACGAGAACCCATTTCCTCAACCACTGGTAAACGGCTGATCTCTCGCATACCTAAACGTTGTAGAGCAATACCCATAGGTTCAAACGGATAAGTTACTAACACATCAGTAGTTGCAATATCTGCTACTATCCTGCCAGCAATCTTACCTCTAGTCATTGCATTGTCTAAGTCTTTAATACTTACAATACCAGCCAATTCTTCTGATTCATCTAACACTGGAAAACCATGTCTATGCGTTTCAGCAAATCTTTCCATCAATTCTTCTAACAGCATAGTTGCAGGCACAGTATCAACATTAGTTGACATTACTTCTTCCACTGTAACACTTGACATTAGATCAATTCGTTGTCCTGGGACTGACCTTCTGGGTTGAATACCACGCCTTATTAATTTAGCTGTATACATTGAGGTTGGTGTTATATGTTGGGCGACTAAAGTTGCGATAACAGTAGTCAACATAATCGGTAGAATAAGCTGATAATTACCAGTTAATTCAAACGCAACCAGAATAGATGTCATTGGAGCATGAGCAGCAGCAGCAAAAAATGCTGACATTCCAGCTAGAGCATAAGCACCTGGTGGAGCTGTCATAGTTGGAAATATAATATTAACTATATGTCCAAAAGTACCACCCAACATTGCTCCCATAAATAGAGTAGGGGTAAATGTACCACCTGTACCACCAGAACCTAAGGTTAAACTAGTAGTAAAAATTTTCAGGAGAAACAAGAAAAATATCATTTTTAAGGGAAAAGAACTGTTAAGTGCATCATGAATACTTTCATAGCCCATTCCAAATACACGTGGAACTCCGTCGACCTGGAAAGTAAAAAATCCAACCACTCCTAAAATTAAACCACCTAATACCGGTTTAACATAATCAGATAAAGGAGCCCGACTCCAAAGTTCTTCCATACTGCCCAATACCTTAGTGAACGCAACTGCAAAATAAGCGGTGAATACTCCTAATAAAGCGTATAAAAATAATTCTATTGGACTTTCCATCGTATATCGCACCACAAATGAAAATGGTTCACGATAAAGCTGAGCTATGGTATCCGCCACTACTGCTGAAATTACCACAGCACTAAAATAGCGGGCTTCCAAATGGCCTAAAATGATTTCTAACGCAAATACAGTACCAGTAATTGGTGCATGAAAAGTAGCGGAAATACCTGCTCCAGCACCACAAGCTAATAATAAGCGTAATCGTTCTGCATTTAAACCGAAAATCTGCCCTACAGTTGAACCTATGGAAGAACCTATTTGGGCAATTGGCCCTTCTAATCCAACTGAACCACCACTACCAATACACAATGATGAAGTTATTGATTTGATTATTGCGACTCTAGGTCTAATTACTCCACCTTGTACAGTTACTGCTTCCAATACTTCTGACACCCCATGACCTTGAGCTTCACGGGCAGAATTAAGTATTATTGGTGCAAAGATTAAAGCTCCTAGAGCTGGGATTACAATTATGTAGTATTCACCAAGCCATTCCAACAATCCCCATAATTTTTCTTCAAAGAAGATGTGGTGTACAAAATGAACTAACCATTCCGTAAAAATCGCTCCAAATCCACCCCCAACCCCAACCACAAATGCCAGAGTAGTAATTACAACTACATCTGGTAAATTTCTTAATTTTTCTAAAAAAGTTTTAGGCTGATCCAATTAAATTCTCCTGTTAGCAATTTATTTCAGTATCCAGAAAATTTCTCCCAAATGAGGGAATGCAGTCTAACTAAATATAATTATTCAATATAGTATCACATTTATACTTAATTTCTAAGCCAATATAAAATCAATCTTCTTTTCTTGTAAATCAACTCTTACCACTTTTACTTTTAGTCGATCAGAAAGTTGATAAACCATACCATTAGTTTCACCAGTTAAACGATAAGTAATTGGATTGAAATGATAATAATCCTCTGTTAGAGATGTTACATGGACTAAACCATCCACAAAAATTTCATCTAATTCCACAAATAAACCAAATGCTGTTACTCCAGTTACAGTTCCCTCAAATTCAAACCCAACCTTATCTTCCATATATTCACATTTTAGCATCATTACGGCATCACGAGTCGCTTCTTCAGCTCTACGATCAGTCATAGAACAATGCTCACCTAAGATTTCCATTTCGTCCTTGGTATAAGCAAAATCCTTGGTCTTTTTACCAGCTAAACAATGATAAATTGCACGGTGTACTAATAAGTCTGGATAACGTCGAATTGGTGAGGTAAAATGTGCATAGGTTTCATATGACAAGCCAAAATGGCCTTGGTTTTTAGAACTATATATTGCAAGCCGTAAACTACGCAATAATATTAACTGAATCATTCGGAAATCAGAACGATCAGCTACTTTTTCTAATAGTTTAGCATAATGATGAGCTTGTGGTTTTTCTTTACCCCATAAGCGTAATTTTTGTTCTTTCAGAAAATTGTGCAAAGTGTCTAATTTTTCCGCATCTGGACCTTCGTGAATACGGTATAACAAAGGCAATTCTTGCTTAGTTAACCATTCTGCTGTTGCGACATTAGCGGCTAACATCATTTCTTCAATTAAACGATGAGCTTCATTACGAATTAATGGTACAACTTTCTGTATTTTTTTCTGTTTGTCAAAGACAATTTTAGTTTCTACAGTATCAAAATCAATTGCTCCCCGTTTTTTTCGTCGATTTAATAGCAGTTTATATAAACCATATAAATTATCAAGTTGAGGTAATAATTGCTGATGTTGGAAATTCTTTCTATCACCATCTAACACTTCTGCCACTTGATCATAGGTTAAACGGGCTGCAGAACGGATGACAGATTTAAAAAATTTAGTTCGTCTAATCCGTCCATACACATCAATTACCAACTCACAAACCAAACACAAACGGTCAACCTTTGGTTTTAAAGAACAAAGCTGGTTGGATAATATCTCTGGTAACATTGGAACTACTTGATTGGGAAAATAAACTGAATTACCACGATTTTGAGCTTCTAAATCCACAGCACTATCTACTTTTACATAAGCGGATACATCAGCAATTGCCACTAATAATAACCAACCTTTACCTCTAGGTTCACAATATACCGCATCATCAAAATCTTTGGCATCTTCACCATCAATTGTTACAAACGGAATATCCCGCATATCTTCCCGATCTTGATATAACTTTTTTGGTATGGTGCGGCTAAATTTCTTGGTTTCTGCTACTATTTCTGGTGACCATTTATGTGGCAGTTCATACGAACGAATAGCTACATCAATTTCCATGCCTGGTGCTAAATGATTACCGATAACTTCGATAACCTCTCCAAATGGAGGATTATATTTGGTGGGAGGAGTCAGTAAATGTACTACTACAATTTGGCCATCTTTAGCTTTGCCTTGTTGTTTACGTTTTTCGATTAGGATATTCTTATTAAGACGACGATTATTAGGTTCGACAAATGCTACATTTTGCCCACGTTTATGAAAAAAACGCCCCACTACTTCTTGGGTATTACGTTCTAAAACTTCAACTAATGCTCCTTCTCGTCTTCCTTTATGATCAATCCCGATGATATTTACTAAAGCTCGATCACCATGCATTAAAGTTCGCATTTCTCGTTCTGATAAAAATAAATCATTACCACCTTCATCAGATACCAAAAATCCATATCCATCTGGATGAGCAATTATGCGGCCTCGTACTAAGTCCATTTTTTTGGCTATACCATAGCCTTTACGTCGATTACGAATCAATTGGCCATCACGTTCCATTGCTTTTAGGCGACGGCGTAAACCTTCTATTTCATGGTCTTTTTTTAATTCAAATAACTTTGTTATCTGTCGTAATGTCATTGGTTTACCAACATTAGTTAGATGCTGGATTATAAACTCACGGCTAGGAACTGGATTAGCATAATTTTTTGCTTCTCGTTCTGCATGAGGGTCGGTCAAATTTTTTTTTCGTTGCTTCATTGACTATTTAGTTCTCTTTGTATAAAATACTATAGTATCGCCGAGGTGGCGGAATTGGTAGACGCGCTAGCTTCAGGTGCTAGTGAGGGTAACTTCGTGAAGGTTCAAGTCCTTTCCTCGGCATAAATCACTTCATCTATTCCTAAGTTTTTAACTAGGATTTTCCTATAATTAATATACCATGTTTTATTCACTACTTCGTCCAATATTATTTACTTTACCACCAGAATTAGCTCATAAAGTTACTTTACAAAATCTTAATATATTGTATCGACTCGGATTATCCAAGCTATTTTTCCGTAATATTCCATATGCACCATGTACAATAATGGGTTTAAATTTTCCAAATCCAGTTGGATTAGCAGCTGGCATGGATAAAGATGGAGAATATATTGAGTGTCTAGCAACTTTAGGTTTTGGATTTATTGAAGTTGGTACGGTAACACCACGTCCTCAAGCTGGCAATCCTTATCCACGTTTATTTCGCTTGCCAAAAAATCAGGCTATTATCAATCGTATGGGTTTTAATAACAAAGGGGTTGATAACCTAGTTACAAATATTCAAAAAGTTAGTTTTGAAGGTATTTTAGGGGTAAATATTGGTAAAAATGCTGATACTCCACTAGAAAATGCTGTAAATGATTATTTGGTTTGCTTGCATAAAGTTTACCCTCATGCTGATTATGTTGCAATTAATCTCTCCTCCCCAAATACTCCAGAATTGCGTAAATTACAACATGGTGATGAACTAGAAAAATTGTTAAGTGCATTAAAACAAGCTCAACAACAGCTTACTGATCAGCATGGAAAATATGTGCCAATAGTAGTAAAAATTGCTCCTGATATGACTATGTCTGAATTAGACAAAATGGCTGATATATTATTGAGTTATGATATAGACGGTGTAGTTGGTACTAATACGACTACTTCTCGGCAAGGTTTGAAAAATGTAGATTATGCAGATGAAACTGGTGGTTTAAGTGGAGCTCCATTGTCTGATTCAGCTACTGATATAATAAAGCATTTGTATATAAAATTACAAGATAAAATCCCAATTATTGCTGTTGGTGGGGTAATGAGTGCTTTAGATGCTCAAGAAAAACGTCTTGCAGGAGCTAGTTTAATTCAAATTTACACTGGATTAATTTATCGTGGCCCTAGTTTAGTTAAGGAAACTATTAATAGTTTTTAAGTTTATTGGTAAAGTTTCATTAAGGGTGAATTAAAAAATATCTGAACCATTTGTCAATTATATTGAGGTAATGAATTCTTACCCAATAATTTTACAGTACGTTTAGTATGATTTAAACTAACTGTATAGCATTTCCCGTTTGCATACCTTCCTCATCCCCTCCTAACTTAGGAGATGGTTGTACTTTACTAAATTGGGAAATTCTATACATTATATCTTATTTAATACCTTAAATCTTTTCGCTAATTTTCGACCATTCTTTTTATATGATTCTATTTTTTCGTAAATCTTTTGAGTGTTATTTTGCCATATCTTTTCTCTTATTTATAATACCTATTTTATATATTTTTTATGGGATTAACTGATGATTATAGGTAGGAGAAAGCGTACATTGTCATGCTCCGAATCCACTGAAGATGCACGAATAAAGCTTAAGAAACGTTACCTTTCATTGGAATCTTGATGATGTACTAGGTATAATGAAACCAGAAGAATTTATAATCAAAAAAATATGGAAATTTAAAATATGATAACAATTAAATTTTTTGCTAGTTTACGAGAAGAAGTTGGTAAAAATGAAATTCAAATTGAAGCTAGTAAACAATTAACTATTGCTAAAATATGGGATCAGGTTTGTGATGGTATTCCACTGCCGACTCATGTTCTTATGGCAATAAATATGGAATATACTGATTTAAATTCTTTAGTCGAAGATGGTGATGAAGTAGCATTTTTTCCACCTGTAACTGGAGGCTGATATGTTAATTAAAATAATCCCAAATGAATTTAATCCGTGGAAATATTTACAAGAACACGAACTGCAAGCTGGTAAATTTGGAGCTGCAGCTACCTTTATAGGCACAATGCGAGATTATAATGTTGGTGACACAGTTAAATCTATGTTTTTAGAACATTATCCAAATATGACGGAAAAATATCTACAACAAATTAGTCATATTGCTTTACAACGTTGGGATATTTTAGATACCTTAATTGTTCATAGAGTTGGAGAGATATTACCTGGAGATAATATTGTATTAGTTGCAGTTTGGGCTGGACATCGTGTTCCTGCTTTTGAAGCTTGCCGTTTTTTGATGGAAGAATTGAAAGCTAAAGCCCCGTTTTGGAAACGAGAAACCTTAGTAGATGATAAAATCAGATGGGTAGATGCAAATTGATCATATTAACTGATAATTAATTTCTGAATTTGGTTTAAATTCGGCAATCAATTTATGAATATGTTCCAATAAGTCATCATGGTTATAAGTTTCTTTTTGCAAAATAGTTTCTACATTATTGCCTTGTAATTTAGCCTGTTCTTCTGGAGAAAGATGAGTCGAAGTTAATATTACCACTGGAATTGAACTCCACTTTTCTTTCTTGCGTAAATTGGTTAAGAAATCAAACCCATTCATAACTGGCATTATTAGGTCTAATAAAATTAATACTGGTTTTTTATTATCAATATGTTCTAAAGCAACTTCACCATTTTCAGCTCTGAAAACTCGCCAACCTGCAGTTTTAATCATACTGGATATAACTTCTCCAATTACTAAATCATCCTCAATTACCATGATTAAATTTTGAGAATTATCACCAATATTATATTTTTCAAACACTCCGGTTAATTGTTCATAACCAACTGGTTTTACTAAATAATCAGTAGCTTCATGAGCTGAACCATGATCACTTTCTACTGAGGTTATTATGACTGGAATATCAGCTAATAAAGGATCACTTCTTAAAGTTGATAATACATTCCAACCATCAATACCTGGCATTTTGATATCTAATAAAATAGCATCAGGCCGTAATTTTTTTGCTAGTCTTAAGCCTTCTTTACCATCTGCTGCCGCCGCAACAGAATAACCTAATTGAGTTAAATAAGTTTTTAATAATCCACGTACCACACTATCATCATCAATTACTAAAACTATACCATCTTCTTTTTGCAATAATTCTTCAGCTTGAATTATTATCTCATCAACAACAATTGGTAAATTAATAACAAACATACTACCATGTCCAAATTCACTGACTAAATTAATATTTCCTCCCATTAATTCAACAAATTTTTTGGTAATAGTCAATCCTAAACCAGTACCTCCATATTTCCGTGTGGTAGAAGAATCGGCTTGGGTAAATGGCTGAAATAATTTACCTTGCTGTTCTGGAGTCATGCCTATTCCATCATCAGTTACACAAATCCGTACTAAATCTTTGGTATCAGTTTGATAAGAAACCTCTACAGTTATAAGTCCTTGCTCAGTAAACTTAGTTGCATTACCGAGTAAATTCAAAATAATTTGCCGGAATTTAGTTATATCTGCATGAATTTGATCAATATTATTAGCACATTTTACAGTTAGAGTATTGCCTCGTTTTTCTACTAATGGTTGAATAGTACTTTGTATTTCAGATAAAACTGTAGTTAAGTCAAAAGTTTCTAAATGCAAATCCATTTTTCCGGCTTCGATCTTGGATAAATCTAATACATCATTAATCAGTCCTAATAAATGCTTACCAGCCGAATTAACTCGTTGTAAATCAGGGATAAAAGCATCTTGCCCAATATCTTCTGCTTCTTCTTTTAACATTTCACTATAACCAATAATGGCATTTAATGGAGTGCGTAATTCATGACTCATATTGGCTAAAAATTGACTTTTAGAAAGATTGGCTGCCTCTGCGATAGCTCGAGCATTTTCAGCGGTATTTTTTGCTTCCTGTAATACTGCTTCATACTGTTTTCTTTCAGTAATATCTCGAAATGTTACAACTGCCCCAGTTATTATTTCATTTTCTATAATTGGAGTAGTCATATATTCTACAGCAAAATAAGTCCCGTCTTTACGCCAAAAAACTTCATCATCTCGGTGATAGGTATTGCCGTTATTAAGAGCTTTCATAATTGGGCAATCTTTGGGTGGATAATAAGTATTATCTTTCTGAGAATGGTGAATAATTTCATGTTGTTTGCGACCAATTAATTCTTCAACTTCAAATCCTAACATTTTTGCGGCGGCTGGGTTAACTAAGATAGTTTCTCCATCTAAATTAAGACCAAAAATTCCTTCGCCAGCACTTTCTAAAATTTGTTTAGTTTGGTGGCTAAGATGTTCTAAAGCTTCTTCTACTTGTTTACGCTCATTAATTTCCGAAGTTAATTGCTGATTAATTATAGACAATTCAGCAGTACGTTCTTGTACTCGTTGTTCTAATTCGTCATGGGCTTGTTGTAATTCTTGTTCTATCTGTTTACGTTCAGTAATTTCTTGTTTAAGCTGTTCATTTGCTTCAAAAAACTCAGCAGTACGTTCTTTGACTTTTTGGCCTAATTCCTTATTGTGTTGTCGTTCTTGCTCAATAAAACGTATATATGATTTAATTCTGGTGATTAATTGTGCAGTGTCTATAGGTTTAGTTAAGTAATCAGCTGCACCCACTGCAAAACCTTTTTGTTTAAAGTCTTCAGATTTATAAGCAGCAGTCAGGAATACAATTGGAATATGACGATTTCTTTTTCTCGACCGAATCAATTTAGCAGTCTCAAAACCATCCATTTCTGGCATCTGCACATCAAGGATAATTAAATCTATTTTTTCTTGTAAAATTATTTGTAAAGCATCAATTCCCGAATCAGCTTCAAATATTTCTGCTTCAATATGTTCCTTGATTAGGGTATGCAGGGTAAATAGATTATTTTTATTATCATCGACAATTAAAATATTTAATGGCTCTTTATCTGACATATTATATTTACATAATTTCGATATAGATGGTTATTTAAAGATTTGCAAGGTTTAAGATTTGAATTACAAGTTCTGAGAACTCATGACAGTTATTTACATTTTTCCTTATTCACAAAAAATTATTATTGTATGTTTTATAATTTTCAATAATTATTTTCATATATTAAAATCAGTTTCGATTTTTGAAACAAATAAGTAAAACTTATGATATATAATTTGTACATAATATATAATTAAAACATAAAAATGATTTTTATTCCACTCATGTTGGCTTGCATTAACAATGCCCACCAAAATTAAGGTTTATTTATGCAATATAAAAATTGTTTGCATTATCATCGGATATTGTCATTAGCTTAGATAAGTTGCTATAAAATATTATATTTTTCATTTTAATAAAAACCAATTATATCCATATTTTTCTAGTTTAGAAGAAAATGTGGCTAAGTATACAAACGGAAAATGCTATATGATTTGGTTCTAATAATAAACACAACATATACATTGACAAAATTTTGGTACTAGGTTTGAACTATTTTAAAAAAATAACAACTTGTTAAATATAAATTAGTTAAGTGTTTTGCTAGTTTGATGTAATTTGTTGATATTTAAGTATATTTACAAATTTCATTATAATTCAAGCCCAGTACCCTCCAGTTGGCAGTGGGCTTCGACAGTTAAATCCTAGATAAAATGTCAGATTATTCCAAAGAAATTAGACTAAAAATTAAGCGAAACGTTGGGTTAAAATATCTT
>JASFYV010000149.1:0-25220 GCA_045046925.1 Candidatus Marithrix sp.
GAAGATATTTTAACCCAACGTTTCGCTTAATTTTTAGTCTAATTTCTTTGGAATAATCTGACATTTTATCTAGGATTTAACTGTCGAAGCCCACTGCCGGATAATACAGTTACTACATTATTAAAAAGCAGTAACGGTTATATAAGATTTAGCTTAGATAATTCTATGTTAATCCAAAAAGATGGAAAAAAAGCTAACTTATTACAACTTGATAGTCAATTAATTTCTACTTTAAGCCATGAAGGTGATATTACAAGAATTGTCTTTAGCCCAAATAATGAACTAATTGCTACAGGTAGTTATGACAAAACGATTAAACTTTGGCAACGAGATGGTACTTATCTAAGCACGCTGACCGGGCATAATTCTACTGTGAATAGAGTCTATTTTAGTCCAGATGGCAAAAAATTGTTAACTGCTGATGATAAAGGGCAAGTTATTCTACGTCAAATTGATGGTATGAATGATTTAGAACAACTGCAAAAACGAGGATGTGAGTGGCTAAAGCATTATCTGCAAAATACTAATATCGAAGAAGAACATCGTAATTTGTGTAATGGTTTTAATAATTGAGAACAGTTAAACCAAAGTCTATTTTTGAAAATCTGATAATTATCAATGGAAACAAGAAAGTTGGATAGATACCCTACAAAAAGGTGAAAATCCATTTACTGAGGATGTGTTGGAAGAAATGCAGTAAGTATTTGAACATGATTTAACGGATTAAAGGATAAAACCTGATAAAACCTAATCATTTATCAGGTTAATTCTAAAATTCGGTAAATCTTGTTCACCTTTCACTGAACGTCCTTTACTTTAAAATATCTACCACAAAATCCTTCATGCTTTCCTCCAGTATTATTTATGACCAAAGTAATTTATCATTTAAACTTATAAAGCATTATAGAATTAAGAACTGCTATACAAACGGTTCATTAAATTATCTTTATCTGTTATAATTAGCGAAATCTTACTCCATCCTAAATAACTATTGAGGATAATATATGGAAAACACACTTCTTACTATTGTTTTAGCTCCTCTGGTCGGAGCAATTATCGCTGGATTATTTCCAGTTAGTAAGCGAATTGCCCATTCAGTTACTATTGGAGCAGTTGGACTGGCTTTCTTTTTATCTGCTTCTATATTTTATCAAATAATCTTTGCTGGCCATGCAATTTATAACGAGACTTTATACACTTGGTTAGTGGCCGGCAATGTACGATTAGAAGTCGGATTTATGGTAGATTCGCTCACTGCGGTGATGATGTTGGTAGTTACATTTGTATCGTTGATGGTACATATTTATACCATTGGCTATATGCGTGATGATCCAGGTTATAAACGTTTTTTCAGCTACATTTCCCTATTTACCTTCTCCATGTTAATGCTGGTAATGTCGAATAATTTTGTCCAATTATTTTTTGGCTGGGAAGCAGTTGGTTTAGTTTCATACTTATTGATTGGTTTTTGGTATACCAGAGATACCGCAATTTACGCTAATTTAAAAGCTTTCCTAGTAAATCGGGTCGGTGATTTTGGTTTTGCATTAGGAATTGCAGCCGTATTGATGGCCTTTAATACACTGAATTATGGTGAAGTATTTGGTTTAGCTCAAGCTGGAGAATATCAACAAACTATCAGTATTTTTGCTGGCTATGAATGGTCGATGATAACCGTAATGTGTATCTTATTGTTTATTGGAGCGATGGGTAAATCAGCTCAGTTTCCATTACATGTCTGGTTACCGGATTCAATGGAAGGCCCAACTCCTATCTCAGCTTTAATCCATGCCGCAACTATGGTGACTGCTGGTATTTTTATGGTAGCTCGCTTATCACCACTATTTGAATTAAGCACTACGGCTCTAAGTTTCATATTAGTTATCGGAGCTATTACCGCATTTTTCATGGGCTTATTAGGTTTAGTGCAACACGATATCAAACGGGTGGTAGCCTATTCAACTTTGTCCCAATTAGGTTATATGACAGTTGCATTGGGAGCTTCAGCTTATACGGCTGGTATGTTCCATTTAATGACTCACGCATTTTTCAAAGCTTTATTGTTCTTAGGAGCTGGTTCAGTAATCATCGCTATGCACCATGAACAAGATATGCGGAAAATGGGTGGTTTGAAGAAATACATGCCAATCACTTATATAACTATGTTAATAGGTTCGTTAGCTTTGATAGGTTTCCCGGGCATGTCAGGATTTTTCTCCAAAGATGCGATCATAGAAGCTGTACATCATGCTTATGAAGCGGACCGAGCTGGGGCTGGCTTTGCTTATTATGCAGTATTATCTGGAGTGTTTATCACTGCTTTATATACTTTCCGTATGTTCTTCCTAACTTTTCACGGTAAAGAGCGAATGGATGAGCATACCAAAAAGCATTTGCATGAGAGTCCTAACGTAGTTACTTGGCCATTGATAGCATTAGCAATTCCGTCAATATTAATTGGTATGTTTACTATTGGCCCAATGATATTTGGTAATTATTTTAGTGATTCAATTTTTGTAGCTGTGGGACATAATCCATTCGATCCAGAACATTATCATGGGTTTATTTATTTTATGTTGCATGGTTTGATTCAACCACCAATTTTTCTAGCTGCTGCTGGAGTTGGATTGGCTTATTTTTTATATATTAAACGACCAGAATTGCCAGCCATGATTGCAGAACGTACGGGTATTGTTTATAAGATATTGGTTGAGAAATATTACTTTGATCGCTTTAATGATTGGTTCTTTGCTGGTGGTACGAGAAAGATTGGTTCTTTCATGTGGCAGTTTGGTGATGTAAAATTTATTGATGGCTTTATCAATGGTATAGCTGATTTAATCGATTGGACTGCTAGTAAGACTCGTAAAGTGCAAACTGGATTTTTATATCACTATGCTTTTTCTATGATTATTGGATTGGCGGTTATGTTAGGTATGTTTGTGTATACTTAATTATATAGTTGTAAATCCCCCATTAAGTTACTTTAAATTTGGAGGATTATACAATATAACAGACTCTGTACAGGGTAAAAACTATAATGTTAGTTTGTCCTGTACAAAGTAATCCACAACTACTAGTTTTCAGCGATAACCTGTACTGTTACAAAAGCATCTACATCTTGATGTAAATGAACTTTTATATCATACTCACCTACTTGACGAATTGGACCGCTTGATAATCTGATTTCTTGTTTAGTGATAGGAATACCTCCTTCAGTAATAGCTTGAGCAATGTCAGCAGCCCCAACTGAACCAAACAGTTTACCTTCAACTCCAACTTTTCCAGCAATTTCAACAATAATTTCTTTCAATTGTTCAGCTCGTTCTTGAGATGATTCTAAAACACCTTGTTGAGCTTTTTCAAATTCAGAACGACGTACCTTAAAATCAGCTAAATTACTTGCAGTAGCTAATATAGCTTTATTTTTTGGAACTAAATAGTTACGAGCATAACCATTTTTAACGACAACTTTGTCGCCTAAATTACCTAAATGTTTAATTTTTTCGAGAAGGATTACTTCCATACTTAACCTCTATGAGAATCTTATTCTTGGTGATTATCAGAAAAAGGCAACAATGCCAAAAAACGAGCGTGTTTAATCGCTGTGGATAGTTGACGTTGATATTTAGACTTAGTACCTGTAATACGGCTTGGTACTATTTTGCCAGTTTCAGTAACAAAACCCTTAAGAATAGTTAAGTCTTTGTAATCAATCTCGGTAATACCCTCGGCAGTAAACCGACAATATTTTTTACGGCGAAAATAACGGGATGAATTAGAATTGTTATTATGGTGATTTTTACGATGATTATTCATACAACCTCAAATTGTTAGTCGGCAATGTCTTCAATAAGTTCTTTTTCGGCAGCAGTTGCTTCTCTGACAAATGGAGATGGTTCAGTGATAGCTTTTTTCTTTCTAATAATTAAATGACGAATTATAGCATCATTGAACCGAAAAGCTTCGGTAATTTCATCCATTGTCTCAGTATCACATTCAATATTCATTAGAACATAGTGGCCTTTATGAATCTTATTGATTGGATAAGCTAATTGTCGTCGACCCCAATCTTCAAGGCGATGAACATTTTCACCACCAATGATTGATTGATAACGTTCAACCATTGCTGGAACTTGCTCACTTTGATCTGGGTGAACAATAAATACAATTTCGTAATGCTTCATAAAACTCCTTACGGATTAAACAGCTTTATGTTGATGCAAGCTACCATATATTTTGTAAAAATACAGTCTAATCGATTAGATAGTTTTTACAATTATTAACCAATATGTTAAAGCTAACAACATTAAAGCAAGGAATATTTAGAAAATACCTAAATAGAATGTCAATAACCATTGAAATATGACATAAGAATCAGCTATTATAATCACATTGTAACAAAATGACAACTATTTTAACCAAAAGGAGTTTTTCCAAATTATGATTGAACGTTATAGTCAGTTAGTGATTCGCTGGCGTTATTTTATTGTACTGGCCACATTAGCATTAGTTATGCTAACTACGCTGGGTTTTCCATTACGCTTTGATACTGATTATCGAGTATTTTTTAGTGAAGAAAATCCCCAATTATTAGCTTTTGAGGATTTGCAAAATACTTACAGTAAAAATGATAATGTGTTATTTATCATAGCTCCCAAAGATGGCCAAGTATTTACCAATGAAACTCTTGCAGCAGTGGAGTGGTTGACTAATGAAGCTTGGCAAATTCCTTATTCTAGCAGAGTTGATTCAATTAGTAATTTTCAACATACTCGAGCTGAACAAGATGATTTAATTGTAGAAGATTTAATTGAAAATGCTTTGGAACTTTCGGAAGCAGAAATGCTTTACGCTAAACAAGTGGCATTGGCTGAACCACAATTAGTTAATAAGACAATCTCTCCTACTGCTCATGTTACTGGAGTGAATATTATAGTTCAATTGCCAGGTATTCATCCAGATAAAGAAGTCCCAGAAATAGCTAAATTCGTTAGAGAACTTGCTGATAAAGCTAGAGTAAATTATCCTGGAATTGATATTTATCTTGCTGGTATGGTGATGATGAACAATTCATTTCCAGAAGCTAGTAAAAGTGATATGCAAAATTTAATACCATTGATGTATCTAGTAATTTTAGGTATGCTATGGTTATTAATTCGAGGATTTTCTGGTATATTTGCTACTTTTCTAGTAATCACTTGCTCTACTGTGGCAGCGATGGGACTAGCTGGTTTATATGGTATTGCATTGACTGGGCCCTCTGCCACTGCACCAACTATGATTTTAACCTTAGCAGTTGCCGATAGCGTACATTTTTTAGTTACGATGCGACATGAAATGAATGTTAATAGACTAGATAAAAATGCTGCTATTATAGAAAGCTTACGAGTCAATTTCCAGCCCATTTTCCTTACCAGTTTAACTACTGCTATTGGCTTTTTGAGCATGAATTTTGGTGATGTGCCACCGTTTCGTGATTTAGGCAATATCGTTGCAACTGGGGTTATAATTGCATTTATCGTTTCAGTGTTATTTTTACCAGCATTAATGAGTATCCTACCATCTAAAGCTCGGCCAGTATCTGATAAAGTCCATATGATGGAACGGTTAGGCAATTTCGTGCTAGCCAAACGCAATGGCTTATTGTGGGGAATGGCAGCAGTTATAATATTGCTAATTTCTTTTGTGCCACGCAATGAGCTAAATGATATATTTGTAGAATATTTTGATCATAGCTTTGCGTTTCGAGTTGCCGCTGATTTTAGCAATGATAATTTAACTGGTACTGATGCTATATCTTATTCTCTTAGTGCTGGAACGGCTGAAGGAATTAGTAATCCAGCATTTTTACAACAAGTAGAAAAATTTGTCGACTGGTATCGTCAACAACCGGAAGTAGATCATGTCAATACTATGACAGATACTTTTAAGCGACTCAATAAAAACATGCACAATGATGATCCTGCTTATTATCGTTTACCAGAACAGCAAGATTTAGCAGCTCAATATTTATTGTTGTATGAAATGTCTTTGCCGTATGGTTTAGACCTTAATAATCAGATTAATATAGATAAATCTGCTATTCGAGTTGATATTACCCTAAAAACAATGTCTTCTAATGAAATGATCGCTTTAGAAGAACGAACTCAAACTTGGTTTAAAACCAACGCTCCAGAGATTATCACTCATGGGGCTAGTACATCGCTAATGTTTGCTAGGATTGGAGCCCGTAATATAAAAAGTATGTTATTTGGAGCTGCCATTGCATTGGTACTGATTTCTCTTATTTTAGTAGTAGCCTTGCGTTCCCTAAAATTTGGACTTATTAGTTTGATTCCTAATTTAGTACCAACAGCAATGGCATTCGGTATTTGGGGATTATTAGTTGGTCAGGTTGGCTTGGGCTTATCAGTGGTAGCAGGTTTAACGATTGGAATTGTAGTCGACGATACTATTCACTATTTAAGCAAATATCTCCGAGCTAGACGAGAAAAAAATATGGATTCACCAGAAGCAGTTATTTACGCATTCCGCAGCGTTGGTTTAGCTTTATGGATAACTACCTTAGCATTAGTGGCTGGATTTACAATTTTATCTATGTCACATTTTGCTGTCAATTCAAATATGGGTTCTATGACTGCGGTAACAATTGTGTTAGCTTTAATAGCAGATTTTCTATTTCTGCCACCATTGCTGATGAAATTAGATAAGAATGATTGATGATTAAATAGGAGTGGTTAGCGTTCTATTACAAAATATAAATGAATATATCTTGTAATAGAATTGCTTATATTAAAAAATTCAAGTTCTAAAATACATTAACTATCATCAGCTAATTTAACAGAATTATCCTTAATTTCAGCATCAATCTTCAAACCAGATACTAATTGGTTAAATTCACTATCTCCAATTGATTGTTTATATTGAGTGGTAGTTCCATTAATTTTTTTCCCAGCTTTTACTGCGGAAACTGCAATTAAGACAAAATCACCATTATCTAACTCTAAACTTTGATAAATTGCTTTATTATTGGTAGGATATCCCATTTTAAAGGCTTGTTGTAATATAGCTTGTTGCATGATTCTATCTTGTCGTGTTACTTGTGATGTTGACCAGGTTAAATCATTATTTTGTGCAACAATATTTGGAGCAGTGTTTTGTTTAATTTGCTCTAACAAGTTTTCTCCTAATTTTTTAGCTTCAGCTTCAGTTTTAATTTTAGTTAAAGCTGTTTTAATAGAATTTTTAACTTCTTCAAGAGGTTTAGCTTTGGCTAATTTATGTTCTTTAACTCGTAAAACTAATGCACGTTGCTCACCAATATCAATCACTTCACTATTAAAACTATCCTTCAATACAGAATCACTAAAAGCTGCTGTAATGACCTTTGAATTAGATAAAATAGAATCTTCAGGATGTTTATCATTCTTAGAAAATAATTCTGTAGTTTTAGAAATTAACCCCATAGTTTCTATAATTGCTTCTAAGCTATTTGGATTTTCAAAAGCCACATTGCCAAAGTTATCTGCTAGAGTATAAAATTTAGATTCAGCCAGTTCTTTAAATAAATCTTGCTTTATCTGAGTTCTCACATCAGCAAAAGCTTGTACTACTTCTGGTTTAGTATCATTTAATTTAATAATATGAAAACCAAATCTACTTTTTACTAATTCACTAATTTCACCGATTTGCATAGTTTTTACTGCATCTTCAAATGGTTTTAGCATATCTCCAGAACCAAGCCAACCTAAGTCTCCATCTTTATCTTTACTGCCAATGTCATCTGAAAACTGTTTAACTAGTTCTGCGAAAGATTTCCCTCCAGTTTTTACCTGGGCTAATATATTACGAGCTTTATCTGCAACAATTTCAGTATCAGTTAACGTAGCATCCTTGGCAATTTTAATTAAAATATGACTGGCTTGCCATTTAGCTGGAGTTGTAAATGTTTCTTTACGATCTTCATAGTGTTGTTTTAAAGACTCTTCATCTAAGCCTTCTTTCAAATCAATATCTTTGTTTGACAATTCTATATATTCAATACTAACTAGTTCAGGAACCATATATTGAACAGAATTTTCTTGATAATAGGTTGCTATTTCTTCATCACTAACAGCAACTGTGTTATTAAAACGACTATTTGGAATAATAAGATAACTAACTGAACGTTGCTGATTTTCTAAAATAGCTCGTTGTTCGTTATCTGTCACTAATGCTGAACGTGTTACGCCTTGTCTAATTTGTTCTGCCAATAATGAACGTCGCATGTCCATTTCAAAAGCTATCGGATTTAGTCCTTGACGTTGTAAAAGCTGTTCATATATGACCTGAGAGAATTTACCGTCTCTTTTAAAAGCTTCAAAACTATGAATACGAGCAGCTAACAAACCATTGCTAATACGCATGCCAGAGCCAGTTGCTGACTGAAGTAATAATTCTTCGTCTATCATTTGTCGCAAAGTATTCTTACGAATTTGATCTTGCATAAATGATAAATCCAAATCTTGATTCTTAAACATGGAGCGTAGACGATTTTTTTGTTGATTAACTTGCTTGATAAAATCTCTTTCCGGTATTTCTACTCCATTCACTTCTGCAATGATTCTTTCATTATTTGATAGACCAAATTCACCTACTCCCCAAACCGCAAAAGTTAGAGAAATTAAGCCGACTATAACCCAAGACAGGCAACCCTGAGAATTATCACGTATATTTTGTAACATAATTAACCTCTTCTGCCAAATTTTAAATAAAAAAAAAGCGCATCCTTATCATAAGATACGCTTATTATATATGTGGCGGAGCAGACGGGACTCGAACCCGCGACCCTCGGCGTGACAGGCCGATACTCTAACCAAACTGAGCTACTGCTCCTTAATAATTTTAGATATTAATTTATTAACCTTCTTCTTTATTGATTCAATATCTTAAAAATATTTATGGGTGTTGAGGGACTTGAACCCCCGACATTCGCCTTGTAAGGGCGACGCTCTCCCAGCTGAGCTAAACACCCAAGATTCTGTTATCCAAATGGTGTTTAAAACAGTAGGTCTAAAACCTAATTGACCATTTCACACATAATACCTTTATTGCTTTCAAAAGTCAAGAAATAATAATAAAATTATCAATTATTTGTATAATATTATTTGAAAACAGTAATTTAATTAACAGCATCTTTCATAGATTTACCAGGTTTAAATACTGGAACTTTTGTTGCCTTAATATCAAGACGTTCACCAGTACGTGGGTTTCTTCCTACTCGAGCAGCTCGATCACGCACTGAAAAAGTGCCAAATCCTATTAAAGTTACTGTATCACCATCAGAAAGAGCATCTTTAATAGCATCCATCATAGCGTCAACAGCTTTAGAAACAGTAGTTTTTGGAATATCTGTATTTTCTGAAACTGTTGCTATTAATTCTGATTTATTCATTTTTTTCCCCGTTATTTAGGTAAGTAAAAGTTTAATATATAAAAAGTTTTTCATCAATTTAAAAATAATCAATAACATATATTTTAAGTATATGTCAATGAGTCTGTATATTTTCATCAAGTCCAATATTTTTGGATTTAGATTTATCAAGTTCAATAAGGTCTTGCGGTATTGGCATTCTTTGCAAAGCAATACCAAGCACCTCTTCTATCCATTTAACTGGTTTAATAGTTAGACTTTTTTTAATATTATCTGGTATTTCTTCCATATCTCGCAAATTTTCATCAGGAATCAATACAGTACGCATTCCACCTCTCAAAGCAGCTAATAATTTTTCTTTTAAGCCCCCGATTGGTAGCACTTCCCCACGTAATGTTATTTCTCCAGTCATTGCTACATCTGATCGCACTGGAATATCAGTTAATGCTGAAACTATAGCGGTACACATTCCAACTCCAGCACTAGGTCCATCTTTAGGAGTAGCACCCTCTGGCACATGAATATGTATATCATATTTTTGATAAAAATTATCATCTATTCCTAAACTAACTGAGCGAGACCGCACTACACACATAGCTGCCTGTATAGATTCTTGCATAACATCGCCTAGTTGCCCAGTATATGATAGTTTTCCTTTCCCAGACATTATAGCCGCTTCTATGGTAAGTAAATCGCCACCCACTTCAGTCCATGCTAACCCTGTGACTTGTCCAATACGATCTAATTCTTCTGCTCGCCCATAACGATAACGTCGTACACCTAAATATTTATTAACATTTGTCGAATTAATAATCTTCTTCTTAGATTTAGTAGTTTTTAATAATATTTCTTTAACTACTTTACGACAAATTTTGGCTATTTCACGATCTAAATTTCGTACTCCAGCTTCACGAGTATAATGTCGGATAATGTCATAAATAATTCCGTCGTTAATTTTAATTTCAGTATCTTTAAGACCATGATTTTTAAATTGCTTTTGAACTAAATAACCTTTTGCAATATTTAGCTTTTCTTGTTCAGTATAACCAGGTATACGAATAACTTCCATTCTATCCAATAAAGGAGATGGGATATTCAAACTATTAGCTGTTGCAATAAACATCACATCAGATAAGTCATAATCTACTTCTAAATAATGATCATTAAAAGTATTATTCTGCTCTGGATCAAGAACCTCTAATAAGGCTGAAGCAGGATCTCCACGAAAATCCATCGACATTTTATCAACTTCATCTAATAAAAACAAGGGATTACGTGTTTCAGCTTTAGATAAATTATAAATAATCTTACCAGGTAAAGAACCTATATAAGTACGTCTATGACCACGAATTTCAGCCTCATCACGTACTCCACCTAATGACATGCGAATAAACTTACGATTAGTAGCTCTAGCAATAGAAAGACCCAAAGATGTTTTACCGACTCCAGGCGGACCAACTAAACATAAAATTGGGCCTTTAAGTTTTTTTACTCGTTGTTGTACTGCTAGATATTCTAAAATTCGTTCTTTGATTTTTTCTAATCCATAATGATCGGCAGCTAAAATTTCTTCAGCTTTAGCAATACTACGATTAGTTTTAGTACGTTTTTTCCATGGTACTGCAAGCATTATATCAATATAATTGCGTACTACTGTGGCTTCTGCCGACATCGGAGACATCATTTTAAGTTTATTAAATTCTGCTGTAACTTTATCTTTAGCTTCCTTGTGCATTCCAACGGTTTCAATTTTCTCTGCTAATTCATCAAATTCATTAGGAACATCATCAAGTTCCCCTAATTCTTTTTGAATTGCTTTCATTTGTTCATTGAGATAATATTCTCGTTGGTTTTTCTCCATCTGACCCTTAACTCGTTTCCGTACTTGTTTTTCAACTTGAAACAAATCAATTTCAGATTCAATCAAAGTAACTAAATATTCTAGACGTTTTTGTACTTCAGTTATTTCTAGGATTATCTGCTTTTCTTCAAGCTTAATTGCCATATGAGCAGCAATAGTATCTGCCAATCTACCTGGATTAGAAATGCTAGATAAAGAATTGAGAATTTCTAGTGGTATTTTTTTATTGAGTTTTATATAATGCTCAAAACGATCTACAATAGAACGTGATAATATTGCTATTTCTTTCTCATCACCTGTACTAGTGATTAGTGGGACTACTGATGAAATATTCTCAGACACTTGAAAATCAACTATTTCTACCCTTTTTTTACCTTCTACTAATACTTTTATAGTACCATCTGGTAGTTTTAATAACTGCAAAATTGTTGCAATCGTACCTATTAGGTAAATATCTTTTATACTAGGTTCATCTTTTGATGCACTTTTTTGGGCTACTAGTACAATTTGTTTATCACTAGCTAAAGCTTTTTCTAAAGCATAAACAGAATTTTCTCGTCCCACAAATAACGGGATAACCATATTAGGATAAACAACCACATCCCTCAATGGTAGAATTGGTAAAATTAATTGTTCTTGATTAGACATATTTTTTTATAAATTTACTGAAGATAACTGTTTTTCCACACAATTGTATTCAATTAAAGGTTCACTATTTCCAGCAATAACATCTTCATTTATAATTACTTTTTCTACTCCATCCATAGATGGCAATTCATACATTATTTCTAATAGAACCGATTCCATAATCGAACGTAATCCTCTAGCACCAATATTGCGTTTAATTGCTTTATGAGCTATTGCCTTTAAAGCATCAAAACTAAATTCTAGTTTAACCCCTTCCATATCAAACAAATAAGCATACTGTTTGGTTAAAGCATTTTTTGGTTCAGTAAGTATCTTTACCAATTGGGATTCATTTAATTCTTCTAGTGAAGATACAACTGGTAATCGTCCAATTAACTCAGGAATCAAACCATATTTTACTAAATCATCTGGTTCAAGTTCAGCCAGTAGCTGATTAATACGCTTATTTTCCTTAGTTGTTACTTCAGCAGAAAACCCCATTCCGCTTTCGTCAGTACGTTCTTGAATAACTTTTTCTAAACCTGCAAAAGCTCCACCACAGATAAATAAAATATTAGTAGTATCAATTGAGATAAACTCTTGTTTAGGATGTTTACGACCACCTTGCGGCGGTATTGAAGCAATTGTACCTTCAATTAACTTTAATAGAGCTTGCTGTACTCCTTCACCAGAAACATCTCTAGTAATTGATTGGTTTTCAGACCGACGAGAAATTTTATCAATTTCATCTATGTAAATAATGGCTGTTTGAGCTTTTTTAACATCATTATCACAAGTTTGCAATAATTTTTGAATAATATGTTCAACATCTTCCCCAACATAACCAGCTTCAGTTAATGTTGTAGCATCAGCCATTGCAAAAGGTACTTGTAAGAATTTAGCCAAAGTTTCTGCTAATAAAGTTTTTCCACAACCAGTTGGCCCTATCAACAATACATTACTCTTAGAAACTTCTACATCATTCTTAGCACTAGTATCTAAACGTTTATAATGGTTATAAACAGCAACTGATAGTATTTTTTTAGCATATTCCTGCCCTATAACATATTCATTCAGATGTTGATTAATTTCTTTTGGAGTTGGTAATTTAGACTGAATAGGAGAAGCTTCTGATTGGTCTTGTTTTATAATTTCATTACATGATTCAACACAATCACCACAAATAAATAGAGATGGTCCTGGCCCAGCGATTAATTTATTCACTTCATCTTGGCTTTTACCGCAAAATGAACAATGAGGTATTTTATTATCAACACTTTTCTTAGGCATTTATCTCTATTCTCTAGTCGACATAACCGTATCAATCAGACCATATTCCACTGCTTCATCAGCTGACATAAAATTATCTCGTTCAGTATCAGTTTGAATCTTCTCTATATCATGACCAGTATGTTTAGCTAAAATTTTATTTAACCGATCTCGTACTTTTAAAATCTCTCTAGCATGAATATCAATATCTGTAGCTTGTCCATGAAATCCACCCAATGGTTGGTGAATCATCATGCGAGAGTGTGGTAAACAATGGCGTTTGTCTTTAGTACCACCTGCTAATAACAATGCTCCCATACTAGCTGCTTGACCTATACACAAAGTGCTAACATCTGGTTTTATAAATTGCATAGTATCATAAATTGATAATCCTGCAGTTACAGAACCGCCAGGAGAATTGATATATAAATGGATATCTTTTTCTGGATTTTCAGACTCTAAAAATAGTAACTGAGCTACTACTAGATTAGCCATGTGATCTGCTACTTCACCTACTAAAAATATAACTCGTTCTTTAAGTAAGCGAGAATAAATATCATAAGACCTTTCACCACGAGCAGTTTGTTCAACCACCATTGGTACTAAACCACCAGTAGCCAAGATATCCAAATCAGATGTATTGTTCATTAAGCACTAGGCCCTTGATGCTCAGAAACTGCTGTATAAAAATCCGTATTTTTTTCTGTTACTTGAGCTTTTTCCATTAACCAATCTACAACTTGTTCTTCTAATACCATAGATTCAATTTGTTGTAAATACTGAGGATTGTCATGATATTGTTTTACTATCTGTTCTGGTTCTTCAAAACCAGTGGCAATTTTTTGAATTGACTCTTCAACTTTTTCCTGAGAAATTTGGATATTATTGGCTCTAACTAATTCATTTACCAAAATGCCAATTTTAACCCGTTTAGTAGCTTCTTCTTTAAACATGTTAATATTCAAACTAGGCACTTTAAATTCTTGTTTGCGTAATTCTAATAGATGTTCAGCTTCTTGATTAACTAATGACTGAGGTGCTTCTATAGGGTTGGCTTGTAACAAAGAGTCAAGGACTTGCAATTTAGTTTGCATTTTTAATCCACGATCTAATTCTCCAAGCATATTTTGGCGGGCATCTTCCCTTAATTTGTCAATACTTCCATCATCTACACCCAAAGACTTAATAAATTCAACATTTAACTCTGGTAATTCAGGTTCTGAAATTTTTGAGATATTAACAATAAAATTAACTTTTTTACCAGCAATTTCCTTATTATTATGTTCTAGTGGAAAATTTATATCAAACTCACGTTTATCACCAGCACTAGTTCCCAATAATTGCTCCTCCAAACCTGGTAATGGAACATTGCTTTGACCTAATATTACCGGAATCTGTTTAACTTCATTATCTTTGAAAACTTGACCATCAATAGTCCCAATAAAATCAATTATTACTTGATCATCCATTTTTGCTGCTCGCTCAACATTTTGCCAAGTTTTACGTTGTTGACGCAATTTTTCCAGCATGGTATCAATATCAGACTTAGTTATTTCTTCTACAACTAACTTTTCAACTGGTAATTTATCTGTATTTAATGTTGTTATTTGAGGATAAGTTTCAAGAGTGACTGTATAGGATAGTCCTTGTTCAATTTTTTCGATGTCACTATTAAGCTTATTAAATACTGGCTCTCCTACAACCTGTAATTTTTCTTGTGCAATTGCTTCATCGAGGCTGGATTTTAAAACTTCATTGAATACATCTTGGCGTATTTTAGAACCGTATCTCTGCTCAATAATTTCGAGAGGAGCTTTACCAGGTCGAAATCCATTAATTTTGGTTCTCTTTGCTAATGATTTAAGGTGCTTTTTGACTTTGGGTTCAATGTATTCCTTAGGTACCTCAATTGTCATTCGACTCTGAGCAGTACTGATTGTTTCTACGGACACCTGCATGTCTTTATAAACCTCTATCTTTAGCTTTATATAAATGGTGCGAAAGGAGAGACTCGAACTCTCACAGGGGTAACCTACTGGTACCTAAAACCAGCGCGTCTACCAATTCCGCCACTTTCGCATTATCCGGGTAAATCGTGGTGGGCCGTATAGGGATTGAACCTATGACAAGCTGATTAAGAGTCAGCTGCTCTACCAACTGAGCTAACGGCCCTTAAGTATTTTTAGATGGGCCGTATAGGGATTGAACCTATGACAAGCTGATTAAGAGTCAGCTGCTCTACCAACTGAGCTAACGGCCCCACGATGATAAATCAATATAACATATTTAAATTTCAACTACCAGTAATTTTATGATATTTTGCTGATAATTGATCATCAGTTTCTTTGTTTTCTGGGTCTATCAAGATACAATCTACTGGACAAACTTCTACACATTGCGATGTGTCATAGTGACCAACACATTCGGTACAAAGCTTAGGTTCAATAATATAAATTTCTTCCCCTTGAGTAATAGCTTCATTAGGACATTCTGGTTCACATACGTCGCAATTGATACATTCATCAGTGATGTAAAGTGCCATATTAATATAAAATTAGTAGTTGCTGACAAATTGTTAGAATAAGTTTTTTAAACAAATCTTTAATTTTTTTATAAGTTAGAGAACTAATTCTCTCGATGTAACATAAATTAGATAATTAATATTTAATAACATATTTGAATTAACAACCCAATCAATGTTACAGTGAAACTGTTGCACACATTATAGCAATAAACATTAACATGTCAACATATAATAATACTCTAGTGACTAAAATTCATTAGATTTTAGAAAATTTGTTCTTAAATTAATAGATAATTATTCTAAATGTTAGACTTAGTACTTTAATTGTAAATATGTATTTTATAAGATAAATAATTGATGTTAAAATTAAAAATCACTTTAGAATTATTATTTTTAAAATAAACAAATATATAAATTACGAAATAGTTAAATTTTCTTTATAGTTTGTAAAGCAGCTTGAACTTTAGGATGAACAAATTCACTCACATTGCCACCTAAACTAGCTATTTCACGTACTAAACTAGATGATATAAAAGTGTACTTTGTTGCTGGAGTTAAAAATATGGTCTCAATATCTGGTATTAAAGTCCGATTCATGCCAGCCATTTGAAACTCATATTCAAAATCTGATACTGCTCGTAAACCTCGTATAATAACTTGTACATCGCATTGTTTAGCAAAATCAGCAAGTAAACCATCAAAACTGCATACTGTGATATTATTTAAGTCTACTAATACTGAACTTGCTAATTCGACTCGTTTTACTAAAGAAAAGGTTGGAATTTTAGAAGGATTAGATGCTATAGCTACTGTGACATGTTCAAATAAAAATGATGCACGTTTGACAATGTCAATATGGCCATTAGTAATTGGATCAAACGTACCTGGATAAATAGCTTTTATTTTCATATTATATTGATTGTTATAGTAATAATATTTTATAATTCATATTATTTGAGTTTGATATAATAATATCTATCAAATAACCCTATTCCTCACATATAATTTACAATTGTTTTAGAATCGGGAAATATTTAAGTCTTGAAATAAATTTAAAAGATTATAAATGTATTATCTCTAGTTCTTAAATTTACAATAAAATTGATAATAAATATGCTTAATAAAAAATTTAAAAATACTTATCGATTGGCTTTATATGGATTATCAGGTTCTGGTAAAACCTGTTTATTGGCTGCATTAGCTATGCAACGCAATCCACATCCATTAAGTCATAGTTGTATTTGGCATCCACCAGAAATTCCAAAATTTAGTAAAGAAAATAGTCAAGAACATTTGTTACAAAAAAATAGTAAAGCTTGGATGGAAACGGCAATTAATAAATTAGCTAACCAAGAATTTCCAGCTCCCAATCCTAAAAGTAATGAACAATTTGTATTTGAATATAATTTTACTGCATCAACTCATCAAACATTTAGAATTGAATTAGTTGATTATTCAGGTGATTTAATCAATCCACCAATGAATGTCAATGTGCTTGCCAAAAATTTACGGCGTAGGTTTGCTGAAATGGATGGAATAGTTGTGTTTGCTGAAGTTCCACTTTCAGAAACTAATAATTCAGATGAATTGTTTAAGTTACAACAGACATTTAGCTTATTATTAAGAGAATCCAATGTAAATGTAGCACTGGATATACCAGTAGCGCTATTAATTACTAAATGGGATAGGTATAGTAAGATAGATTATTCTGAACCAACTAATGAACAAACTAAATTAGATGTTTTCATCAATTTAAATCCACCTCATAGAAGATTGGTTGATATACTACGTTTTTCAACAACAGAAGGAAATTTTAAGATATTCCCAGTCAGTGCTTTAGGAACATCTGAACAACAAAATTCTATAGAATTAAAATCGTTTGGTTTAGAAGATGCCTTTATTTGGTTGGCTCAACAGCGTAATAGTATAGATTTACAGCGATTTGAAGAACAAGTCAATAACAATTCTGATAAATGTAAAAAAAATGGTCAACTATTATTAGGAAGGTTTCCTAAAAATTCAGAACAAATTAAACAAATTAAAACTTTATTACAAGAATGTCGGCGTAAACGAATTACTCGAACATTTTATGGACTTATTACAATTATTGCTTTATGGTTTGTTACAGAAACTAGTATAGATATTATGAATTATAGACAACATACCATTGTTGCTAACTTACCTCATACTACTACAAAACAACTTGATACAGCAGAAAATTGGTTAATTGATTATATTGCAGCTCCCTACTTTCGTCACTCATTGGCTAGAATATTTTTCAATAACGATGAGGCTAGTTCTCATCTAATTAGATTACAAACCAATAGAGAAAAATTCTTATGGGAACCAGTAATTAAATCTCAATCTGACTTAATGGTAGCAGCTAATTTTGCTATAGAATATTTAATTCATTATCCTCATGGCAAACATGCTCAACAAGCTAGAAATATTAAATTAAATGCCGAATTATTACAAAATAGTCAGACAAATGCTGATGCTTTACGAGACAATCAATTCTTTGCTAAAAATAACTGGCAAGATTTTGACAAAGTTAGTAAAGCATTGGTTAAATTGCATAATTTACCATTATACCCTAAAGTTGAAACTGATAAACAACGTCAAAAGCGTATTACATGGGAAATGCAATTAGCAACCCATTTATTGCAACTTACTGAGCAACAAAATTGGTTAAAATTTTTGATTTCTTATGAAGAAAAAATTCAAACCAAACAGTTTGTATCTGTTGCTCAAGCTCTTATTAACCATCATCCAACTGAACATTTGGAAGGACTAAAAACTTCTTTTAAAGCAGTTGCTATTCAGGAGTTAGAAGAATTAGTAGAACAAACTTTAAAAAATAATGTAGATTTGCTTGAAACTGAAAATTTGTTAAGAGAATATACTAAATTTCCGCCTCAATTACAAACTGATAATGGCAAAAAAACAATAGCCTTGTTACGTTATAAAATTCATGAACGGATTGACGAAGAATTATATGATAAAGTAGTAAAAAATCCAGATTTAGTACATATTCAAAGATATTTACAGGAAGCTCCGTTACGCAACATGCGACGAGAGATTATGGATTATAAAAATTTTTTGAGTCAAATTGATCCAAGTAATATGCTTAGATTACGATTGAAACTAAGCAAAATTACTTGGGTTAATGTAAATGACCAAAATAATATTATCAGTGTATTTTTAAATGGTAAACAAGCAATTTATAATGATAAAGTTGATGCAAATCACGGTTCTACAACTACTGGAATCATAGGGTTAAGTAGTGTATTTTCTGCTAAGCCAAACCATCCTATTACAATTGCTATTAGTGTTACCAATGAAGGTCTGTTTTTAAATGATGATTATGGTCATGCTATGGTAGAATTAACAGTATCTGAATTAGCAGAACCAATACTTGGCTATCCTTTGACTTTGCGTACCGATGAAAATAAAGGTCAAAGAACTGGCACAGCTTTTTTTGAATTAGAAGGTTTTCCAAGAGAACCTCTTTTACCACCTTGGCGTAGTAATTAAAAAATGACCTGGCTACAAGTTGTATTAGACACTGAAGCTACTAAAGTTGATGAAATTTCTGATGCTCTAACAGCTATTGGATCAATTTCAGTTACTTGGTTAGACGCTAAAGATCAACCATTGTATGAACCATCTTTAGACACTACTCCTCTATGGGAATATACCAGAATAATCGCCTTATTTGAAAATGAAATTGATATTGCACAGTTACAATTATTAAATTTACCAGCTTACCAAATCCAGACTTTAGAAGATAAAGAATGGGTTAGAGTATGGATGGATGATTTTCACCCAATGCAATTTGGAGAGCAGGTTTGGATATGCCCAAGTTGGCAGACTCCTCCTATCCCTGAAGCAATTAATATTATTCTTGATCCTGGATTAGCGTTTGGAACTGGTACGCATTCAACTACAGCTCTATGTTTAGAATGGCTTGATAAGCAAAAATATTTAGCAAATAAAACTGTAATTGACTATGGTTGCGGTTCTGGAATTTTAGCAATTACTGCGGCTAAACTGGGAGCAAAACATATTTGGGCAGTGGACAACGATCCGCAAGCGTTAGAAGCTACTGAAAATAATTCTAAAAACAACCAAGTAGAAAAATTAATTACTCCAGTTTTACCAAACCAATTACCAATAAATATGAAAGTTGATTATATTTTAGCCAATATTTTAGCAACCCCATTAATTAATCTAGCCTCTTTATTAGCACAACACCTGAATTCTAAGGCTAAGATCATATTGTCAGGAATCTTGCAAGAGCAAACTACATCTATTATTACAGCCTATCAACCTTATTGTGAAATTGAAGAAACGAAAGAACAAGATGGTTGGATGCTTATTGTTGGTAAGAAAGTTAGTTAGCCAAATTATAACCTTAAATAAAGTATGTATAAACTATGAATAAAATTAAATTAGTTATATTAATTCTAATATTATTAAGTTCTGCTATTTTAAATGCCAAAGTAATTACCCAAGAACAATTTATTAATAATATGGTTAGTAAACATAATTTTGGGAAAGTGTATTTAACCAAACTGCTTGGAAAAGCCAAAGTAAAACAAAGTATTTTAAAGATTATGTTTCGACCAGCTAAAAAAGGTAAACCTAAACCTTGGCATAAATACCGAAAGATATTTGTTAATGCTAAAAAAATTAAAGCAGGAGTTAAGTTTTGGAATAATAATGCTGCTGTATTACAAAGAGCAGAAACAACTTTTGGAGTTCCAGCTAAGATTATCGTTTCTATAATTGGAGTAGAAACTATATATGGTAAAAATACCGGTAGTTTTAGAGTTCTAGATGCCCTGACCACTTTAGCTTTCCATTATCCAAGGCGAGCCGATTATTTTCGTAAAGAACTAGAAAACTATCTTATTCTAACTCATGATGAAGGTATGGACCCTTTACAACAAAAAGGTTCTTATGCTGGTGCGATGGGAATTGGCCAATTTATGCCTAGTAGTTTTCGTAATTATGCAATTGATTTTGATGGTGATAGTAAACGTAATATTTGGACTAATAATGCCGATGCCATAGGTAGTGTGGCTAATTATTTTAATAAACATGGCTGGCAAACTGGAAAGCCAGTCATTGTGGCAACTAAAATACGCACTAATGCCATCAAAAAGTTACTAGCATTAGATTTTGCTCCTAAATACACTTTACAACAACTTAAACAATGGGGTTTGTTATACTTTGGTACAGAACCAAATTATACTAATGGGATGGTAATAGATTTAGAAACCAAACTTGGTACTGCCTATTGGCTTGGTTTTCAAAATTATTATGTAATCACCCGTTACAACCGTAGCAAACATTATGCAATGGCTGTTTATCAACTAGCCGAGGAAATTGAAAATGCTAAATAATATATTTAAAATGTTATTACTAGGACTTGTTGTAAGTGGTTGTTCTATTAACAATAAATATTCATCTGATCACCATCACGATAGAACCACAACACCAGTTGCTCCAATTATAGATTATAATAAACCTATATATTCAGAACCAACCTATAATTCTCCTAGGCATCGTCGTCCTCCTAAGAGACTTGCACCAGTTGCACCAGCAAAACGTTCTAATCAGCCTATATATTCAGAACCAACTTATCGTCCTCCTAAAAAACGGCCTCTTAAAAAAATTGCTCCATCTTCACCAGCAACTCGTTTAAAAAATAATAGGACTGAACCTAATCCAAGGAAAAATATTTCTCGACCAAAATATCTAAAGCAACCTTCTAGCAATTATGTGCCTAATAAACCTAATTCTATAAAAAGCTATATAGCTAAAGGTTATGCTACTCAATACCAATTGGCTGAAAATGGGATTAGGACAACTAGTGGGCAAATTTATGATATGTATAATATGACAGCGGCTCATGTAAATTTACCATTGATGTCAAATGTAAGGGTTAAAAATCTTCGTACTGGTCGTAGTGTGATAGTAACCATTAATGACCGTTTATATCATAATCAAAAAATAATTAAATTATCCTATATTGCCGCAAATAGTTTAAATTTATTACGCAATCCTTCTCAATTATTAGAAATAAGAGGTTTATAATATTTGTTTAATATGAAAATATTTTTACTACTACTGCTATATTCTGTCCAGGTTACGGCTATAAACTTAGTCCCGACTCCGCCTTCAATTATTGCGGATGCCTACATTTTACAAGATTTTTATAGTGGTAAAATATTGATGTCAAAAAATATTGACAAAAGAATTGAACCAGCTAGTTTGACTAAATTGATGACAGCTTATTTAGTATTTGAAAAGCTTAAATCTGGCAAAGTAAAATTGGATGACATTGTCAATATTAGCGAAAAAGCATGGCGTATGACTGGTTCTCGAATGTATTTGGAAGTAGATACTCAAGTATCAATAGAACTATTACTTAAAGGGATGATTATCCAATCAGGGAATGATGCCAGTATTGCATTAGCTGAATTTATAGGAGGAACTGAAAAAGCTTTTGTAAGTTTAATGAATCGGCAAGCTAAACATTTAGGTTTAACTAATACTCATTATGTTAATAGCACTGGTATGCCAGATGCTAAACATTATACTACAGTTAATGATTTAGTTACTCTTTCCAAACTATTAATCCGCAACTTTCCGAAATATTATCGCTGGTACTCAGAACAAGAATTAACTTATAATAATATTATTCAACATAACCGTAATAGATTATTGCAACGAGATTCAAGTGTAGATGGAATAAAAACAGGTTATACCGAAAAAGCTGGTTATTGTTTGATTTCTTCTGCCAAACGAGGAAAAATGCGTTTAATTTCAGTGATTATGGGAACTAAAAGTGATAAAGTAAGAATTAGAGAAAGTGAAATAATGCTTGACTATGGTTTTCGTTTTTTTGAAACTTTTCGTATTTATAAAGCTTACCAACCTTTAGATTTTGCTAAAGTCTGGAAAGGGTCAGAAAAACAATTTAAACTAGGTTTAGCAGATATATTATATATCACTATACCCAAAGGACAATATAATAAATTAAAAGCGACAGTATTTTCTACTCCATATATCATGGCTCCAGTATTCAAAGGAAAAAACTACGGAACGTTAAAAATTAATATGGATAATCAAGTCATTTTAGAGCGTCCTCTCATTGCTTTAACTTCCATTAATGAAGGAACTCTATGGGAAAAATTGATAGATTCATTTTTATTACTTTTTTACTAAATAGGACTTACGCATTGACAAATCCACAAAAACATTATCTCTAATAAATTCAGATATTAAGAATAAATTATAGCGATATTTTTTTGTATATTTGAGAATCAAGGTGTTTTATACTAGGCATAAAATGATGTATTTCTTTAAATTCATCTTCTTGTATCAGTTCTTGGCTTGTTTCTATTGACTGTTTTATTAAATAATAACATTTTTATATTCTTTTTTTCTTTCAACGTGGTAGACCTAAACAATTGGTTGGGAAAAATCTACTTAATCTACTTCAGAAATATGAAGATGGAGTTCTTGCCTTTACCTTAGAACCTGATGTCCCATTCACTAAGAATCCCTACTCAAACTAGGCTTACGAGGAGAGAAAGTTAAACAAAAAGTTAGCGGTTATTTATGTACTCTGTCAGAGGGTCATACTTACGCACGTCTACAAGCAGTTATACTTTCTGAATGTTTTCACTTCTTTTAGGTAATTTATTTTCCCCTTATTCCGCTATCTCGTTATAAGCAATTACAAAATTAGATAGTATTCTATTATGATAGTGGAATTATATGAAGATTTTAGGAAAAT
Source organism: Candidatus Marithrix sp. (assembly GCA_045046925.1). GTDB lineage: Bacteria > Pseudomonadota > Gammaproteobacteria > Beggiatoales > Beggiatoaceae > DRQV01. The sequence continues at coordinate 23,507 of JASFYV010000149.1, forward strand.
ATTTGATTGGATACAAATTGTGAATTATTAGCAAATAATAATCCACAATTTATGTTTTAAATTATACCTCAATAATCATAATCTACTGGATCATCATTCTGAAATTTTTCCTGTTGAATACGATGATAAATCTCTTCACGATGAACAGCGATTTCCCTTGGCGCGTTAACTCCAATTCTTACCTGATTACCTTTAATACCTAATACAGTAATCACTATATCATCACCTACCATAAGCGATTCACCAACACGCCTTGTCAAAATCAACATAGATTTTCTCCTTTATTCTAAACTTATTGAGGTATCGAACGCATTTTAACATGCTTTAATAAAAATATCTATTTTAGTCTTGAGTGGGGTTTTATACCTTTTCTAAATCAAAAGCAGTATGTAAAGACCTTACTCCTAGCTCTAAATACTTCTCGTTGACAATTACTGAAATCTTAATTTCTGAAGTAGAAATCATCTGAATATTAATACCTTCATCAGCCAAAGTTTTGAACATTGTACTAGCAATTCCAGCGTGAGAACGCATTCCAACTCCAACCAATGAAATTTTGACAATTTTATCGTCACCTAATATTTCCCTAATATCCAATTCCTTACTCAAATCAGTTAATATATTTAAGGCTTTAGTATAGTCATTGCGATGTACTGTAAAAGTAAAATCAGTGGTATTATTTTCACCTTTATTTTGGATAATCATATCAACTTCAACATTTGCTTCTGAAATAGGAATCAAAATATGGGCAGCAATACCGGGGCTATCTTTCACTCCTATCAAAGTCAATTTCGCTTCATCGCGACTAAATGCTATACCTGAAATTAAAGCTTTTTCCATTTTATTATTCTCCATTGTAATCAATGTACCAGTTCCATTTTCAAAAGAGGATAATACTCTTAATGGCACATTATATTTACTCGCAAATTCCACCGAACGAATTTGTAATACTTTTGAACCTAAACTCGCCATTTCCAACATTTCTTCAAAGCAAATCTGTTCAAGCCGACGTGCGTCTGGAACAACTCTAGGATCAGTTGTATAGACTCCATCAACATCAGTATAAATCTGACATTCATCTGCTTTTAGAGCTGCTGCTAATGCAACTGCCGTAGTATCTGAACCACCACGACCCAAGGTGGTAATATTACCTTCAGAATCAATTCCTTGAAAACCAGCCACTACCACTACTTTGCCCTGATTTAAATCATTATGAATTTTATGATCAGTAATCTCAAGAATACGGGCTTTATTATGAACATTATCAGTTAAAATAGATACTTGTCCTCCAGTATAAGAACGGGCTGGACATCCTTGTTCGGCAAGAGCCATACTTAATAAACTAATAGTAACTTGTTCACCAGTTGCTAATAAAACATCAAATTCTCGAGCATTAGGTGGTTCAGCAATTTCTTTAGCAAGACTAACTAAGCGATTAGTTTCTCCACTCATAGCAGAGACCACTACAACTATATCATTTCCTTGCGATTTGGCTGCTATGATTTTTTTAGCAACAGCCATAATTCGTTCAGTTGAACCTACTGATGTGCCTCCATATTTCTGCACAATTAACGGCATAACTTATCCTTTAAAGTTTGTTTAGAAGATTAAAATAATGTAACTACCTACCATACCTTATGAGACGACAGTAGTAGGAGAAAATAAATTACACAAGGAAGTAAAAACATTATGACCTTGTTTTCGAGCAGTTAAT
>JASFYV010000150.1:0-11002 GCA_045046925.1 Candidatus Marithrix sp.
GTTACATTTCTTATACTAAAAACATGGCATTATAACAAACTTATAACTTATTGATAAATATTTAAAATAGTTGGTATGGGTATGGTAGGTAGTTACGAATTTATTATCTAAAGATTATCATTTAATGGTACAAATTTTCTCTCTTCAGTACCATTAAAAGTATAGATTTCCTGACGATAAATAGCTGGTCTAATACCAACTTGGTTTAAAGCTTCCCAAACTTTTTCCCACACTGCCTGTAAAATAATATTTTTATTATTATAATCATCTAAACATATACATATCCAATATGCAGTAGCCCATTTATTAACTTCTTTAAGAACAGTCATAGGAGCTGGGTCTTTAAGAACTCCATCTATAGATACTAAAACTGAATCAATAATTTTTCTAATTTGTTGTGGTTGGTGGCGTGAATCAATATAAATTGTAGGCCATAACCAAAAATTTTCTTTCTCACTAAAATTAAAAATATCGACACTAGCTACCGTGCTATTTGGAATAGTTAAACTACAACCAATTCGAGTGCGTAACTTAGTTGCCCGCCAATTAATATCTTCAATTATACCTTCATCATATGAGCCAATTTTTACCCAATCATTGACTTGAAATGGACGTTCTATATGGATTGCTAACCCTGAAAATACATTGGATAAATTCATTTGAATTGCTAATCCAATAATTATAGCTACCACTCCAGATGTCGCTAACAAACTAGTAATAGGCCGCTCAAATACAAAACCTATGATTCCAAATATGGCTAACGTATAAATTATGAAAATCCACATGTTGTAAGCTAATCTTGGGATAGGCCGACCAGTTTTACTCTCTAGTTTTTGCCATAAAAAATGATCAGCAGCAATATGAACAAAAACAGCTATTATTAACCACCATAAGATGTCAAAACCTATAGCAGTAGCTTCAACATATGCGGTAGGAATATGCGGAGCTATAAGCCTGCTAATTATAGAAACTTCACCTGATAATAGAAATAAAAAAGTTAATAAAATTTGGAAAATATAAATTATTGTGAAATAAGATTTAAACGAATAATGTCTATTAATTATAGATAGTAAGATTATAAAAAAGATAGTTAATAAGCAGATTATTTTAGAACTGGATTGTGGAATAAAAGCTAATAATGACAACTCATTATCTTTTACCACAACTAACATATTGAAACGAGAATATTCAACCATTGCTTCTTGGTTTTTTAAATGCTTAGGATTGCCTAAAGAATCTTTTAAGGTAGTATCTTGGAAAGACAAGGCAAAATCAATAATACCATTATATTTAGGAGTAAGAACTTGAGCATCTTGTAGTTTTTTTACTAAAGAGGTTGTTAAAAATAAACCCATCCCAAGAGCGTCGCTAACATAAATTAAATTATGATGAGGCAATTTATTATGACGAAAGCTTATTCCAAAAGTATGTTGCCGGAAAGTGTTATATTTAGGGATAAAATCTGCTTTAAAACGTCCTTTAACATGATAAAGTTGGTATTTTAGATCACCTTCATTAATTTCTTCAATAAGTTGTAATTTAATTGGTTCTACCACATTTAAAAATTCCAAATCTTGTGGAGCAATATTATCTCTAAATCTAAACCATAGATAAAAATCTAAAGTATGAATCAAAGTTGATAAATCTATATCACTTATTTTATTAATTTTAATCCCAGTATAAACCACATTGGTTTTATACATATCTTTTCCATTTATAAGCAATATTTGTTTATTATCTCGTAATTTTTTTAAATCATTAATATCACTAAGGTTTGGTATATCTTTAAATTGAGTAGTAGCTGAAATAATAGTATTGTTCTTATACACTCCCATAAAAATAGGCTTTTGAGCATTACCTTGTTCATCAAAATAATTAAAACCCGCTAATCCCTCGATAGCATTATCAATATTTCTTAAATCATTAGCTAAATATTGTTGTAATTTTTGTCTTTCTCGTTCTAAATCGTTGCCAGTAATATTAGCTTTTTTAATCGCATCAATCAACATCATAGCAGCATCATAAGAAAAAACTGTATGCCAATCAATCATGCTGACTTTATGAAAAGTTTGATATTTTTCCTTAAAGTATAAAGCCTGCCCACCAGCACTATCAAAAATTAAAGGAGTAGCTACATATAAACCGTCAGTATAATAACCAGGAGTTTTTTGTTCTTTAGGATAATTTTTAAAGCTTTGAGGAAAATCATTTAATGCTAAGGCATCTGGAGCTACCATGATATTTTTTATATTTAAATCTTTAATAAGTTTAACTAATTTAATACCTTCTTTAGCATGAGTAGCTAAAAAAATAATTCCAGCTTCAGCAGATTTTGTTTTTAATTCTTGAGTAATTTGTTGTAATTTTTGTGTTAAATTAGGATCATCCTTTTGAAATGTCCATTGATGATTAATTTTCAGTTCTAAATCACTTGCGGTTTGCAGAAAAACTTCAGTCAAATATGAACCATAAGTGTCACTGCTACTAATTATGCTTACTTGTTCAGGCTGAAAAACATGTTGGATATAATTGGCTAAAAAGCGACCTTGTAGATTATCGTCAAAGATAGTACGGAAATACCACTCATTATCTTGAGTTACTTTCATGGTAGTGGAAAAAGGGGTTACTGCTGGGATATGATATTGTTTATAAATTTTTCCGCCACTTAAAGAACTATCGCTAAATCGATGACCAATAACAGCAATAGCTTGGTTTTGTTTAACAATTTCCAGAGCTTTTAGTTTGGCAATTTTAGCATCATTTTGATCATCAAATATATCTAAAACTATTTTATGGCCATTAATACCACCTTCTTTATTTATTTCTTTTACATATAAATTAGCTCCTTCTACCAAGGATTTACCATGTGAAGAATTAGTTCCAGAGAGTCCAACAACAAAAGCGATATGGATGGCACTAGTTGTTTGTAAATAATATATTACACTAATTACAATCAAAATTATGGCAACAGATATACTAATTATTTTGAATTTCATGGCTAGAATTTTATAACAAATAATTAAAATAGCGGTGTATAATTGTATTAACCACGTGAAATTGACCAAGCTATACAATTAATTACGGATTTTATGTAGGATGTAATGAGTTTATGAATTACATCTTTCGAGTCACATTAGATACACGATTGATGCAATTTATACTTCATCCTACATTATATATCCTTCACTAATTCACAATTAAAAATACAATCCCGAACACCTATAATCTAATACCTATTCATCTGCTACAAATTATTCAGAAACATTTTTTAATTCAGTTTTAGGGATTTGTTCTTCAATCATTAATTCGGTCAAAGCTGGTAAATCATTTAAATTTTTGAGGTTAAAATGATTCAAAAAACCACGAGTCGTACCATATAAAGCTGGTCGCCCAGGAGTATTGCGGTGGGCTAATACCCGTATCCAATTATATTCCAGCAAACGACGCATCATATCGGTACTAACGCTGATTCCACGAATAGCTTCAATTTCAGAACGAGTTATCGGTTGTCGATAAGCGATGATTGCCATAGTTTCTAATAATACTCGGGAATAACGAGCTGCTCTTTCCGGTTGTAATTGTTTTAACCAAGGAGTTAAATCGGCTCTAGTTTGAAATCTATAACCACTAGCCACTTGCACTAATTCTATCCCTTTTCCAGTATAGTCCTGAATTAGCTCTTTTAAAGTATTGCGGATAGCTTTCCGTTCTGGAGGCACAGCATCTTCAGTAAATAATTCTACCAAATGATCGACATCTAAAGGTTTGCCAGCAGCAAATAAGGCAGCTTCAATAATAATTTTTAATTCAGGCATCTTTAGTTTCCAAACTGACCACTTGGATAACAGCAAAAGCTTGTGGTTGCACGATTTTTATTAATGATTCCTTAGTAAGTTCTAAAATTGCCAATAATGTTACTACTACTCCTGCACGTCCTTCTTCTATAACAAATAATTCTATGAAATCAATTTGTTGTAATTGTTTTAACTGTTCCAATACTGCACTCATGCGTTCTCGTACTGATAAAGGTTCTTTGATTACCTGATGCGAAGTAAATAAAGTAGCCCGTTGCATTACGTCTTGCATAACTTCTAATAACTCATCCAAACTGACTTCTGGTGGTGCAATTTGCCTAGGAATATCCGGATGCTCCACTGAACCAGTAAACAAATCCCGTTCAAGTCTAGGCAAAGCATCTAAATCTTGGGCAGCTTGTTTATATTGAGCGTATTTCCGCAGTTGTTGTATCAATCTACTACGAGGATCATTTTCTAGTTTAATATCTTCTGAAATTGGCAATAAAGACCGAGATTTAATCTCCACCAAAGTTGCTGCCATTACTAAATATTCAGCCGCTAAATCCAAATGTAAGCCTTCAATTAACTCAATATATTTTAAATATTGGGTAGTTATGGTAGAAATTGGAATGTTGGTAATATCAAAATTTTGGTTCTGAATCAAATATAACAATAAATCCAAAGGCCCTTCAAACCCTTCCAGAAAAACTTGCAAAGCATCAGGCGGCACATACAAATCGGCAGGCCAGGCCTCAAATAGTGTACCTTGTACTACTGCATTTTTTCCTTCTGGAATGGCGATATCCATTAGCGGTAGACCAAACCCATTACTTGACGTACTTCTTCTAGAGTTTCTCGAGCAGTATCACGGGCTTTTTCACAACCTTCATTTATTATTGCCCTCACTGATTCTGGCTCTTCAATAAAGTTTAAGGCTCGTTCTCGAATTGGGGCTAATTCTGCTAATATACTTTCTATCACTGGCTGTTTGCATTCTACACAACCAATCCCGGCCGAACGACAGTTTTCTTTTACCCAAATTTTCTGTTCAACAGTAGAATAGATTTGGTGGAATTGCCAAACTGGACATTTTTCTGGATCACCAGGGTCAGTACGACGAATTCTAGCTGGATCAGTTTGCATAGTCCGAATTTTTTTCTCTATACTCGCTGGAGATTCACGTAAAGAAATAGTATTTTGGTAAGATTTAGACATTTTCTGTCCATCTAAACCTGGCATTTTACTGGTCTTAGTTAATAATGCTTCTGGTTCTGGTAAAATAGTTTTGCTTTCACCTTCTAAATAACCAAGTAAACGTTTTTTATCTCCCAATGAGATATTTTGTTGGGTTTCAACCAAGGCTTGAGCAGTATTTAAAGCTTCTACATCACCTTGTTCTTGAAAGCTTTTTCTTAATTCTTTATATGATTTAGCATTTTTCTTACCCATTTTACGGATGGCATCTCTAGCCTTGTCTTCAAAATTAGCTTCCCGCCCATAAATATGATTAAAACGCCTGGCTAATTCACGGGTAAATTCAACATGGGCAACTTGATCTTCTCCAACTGGTACTAGTCCAGCTTTGTAAACTAAAATATCGGCACTTTGTAATAATGGATAGCCTAAAAAACCATAAGTTGACAGATCTTTATTCCGTAATTTTTGTTGTTGGTCTTTATAAGTTGGAATCCGCTCTAACCAACTGAGTGGAGTGGACATTGACATCAATAAATGTAATTCAGCATGTTCTGGAATTTTGGATTGAATAAATAAGGTTGCCTCACCAGGATTGATGCCGACTGCTAACCAGTCGATTATCATTTCCCAAACGCTTTGGGCGATAACTCCGGTATTATCGTATTCAGTGGTGAGTGCGTGCCAGTCAGCCACAAAAAAATAACAGCTATATTCGTGTTGTAATTTAATCCAGTTGTTTAATACGCCATGTAAATGCCCTAAATGTAGTTTGCCAGTGGGTCGCATACCAGATAAAACATGTTGTGAATTTAATGAGTTCATTTGAGTTGGTTGTTTAAGTATTTTGTAATAGATTCGGGAATTTTCTTGAAATTATATGTTAATTTACATGGAATGACATGATTTAAATATTAATGCTATCAACATAATGTTTGAAAATAGAATTTCAATGGACATCTATCTTAAATAGATAAATGTAACAAGTTAAGATGCGTCCTATGTACCAATTTTATTAATTAGACAAACAAATTCATACCAAAATAATTTCATTTAAATTAATGAGATAGAAAATAGTTATGATATTTTTAAGAGATTAAGAGTAGAATTATGGTATATTTCAGTAAATTTTAGAAACAATACTCCGGACAGTTTTTAAAGTTATAAAATCAGGTTTTGTATCAAACGAAACTTTATGAGGACAATTGGCAAAAAATAATTCTGAAAATTCTGATTCTGACATTTTAAATAAGATTTATTCGTTTCCCAATGCTGATTTTTATTGGAATTATGTTTGGGTCAAATGCACGATTGGATGTGCAAGGTTCTTTTCATACTAGCACTGCGGAGCGATAATGCCAAGGTTCATTACGATGATATTGAATCTACCGATAACTTGTAAGCATATTTTAATTAATAAATTATAAATTTGGTAGGGTGCATAAGTAAAACGTCATGCACCTTCAATTTTGTCTTAATATTGGTGGATGACGTTTTACTTATCCACCCTACGAGCTACGAGCTTATATCTAACTCAGATTAATAATATTATGGAATTTTTTGCAACACTTAAAACCCCGGCTTTAGACAAAGATCATCTAAAAATACTTTTAACAATAAAAAACCTTCCTAAATTATGTAAATCGATTAATTCTATCTTGTCAGATGAGAAAAAAACTGGAGTGATTTACTGTATTTGGGGCGAATTCCAAATTAATCGGGAAGAATTAAAATACGGTATTAGATTTTCAATGCCTAATTGTCCTAATGCTTTTGCATGGTCAATAACTACGGATGATGGTGAAAATACTGTTATCCATTGTACTATAAATAAATTGACACATAATGAGGACTTTATTGAATCTATTTAAGATTTTATAAATGATTGGTCAAATGGAATTGCTCTAAATTATAAATCAAGTAATTAATATCTTTATTTCTTAAATAAACGTTCTTTTTCCCGTTGCCAATCACGATCTTTTTCAGTATCTCGTTTATCATAGTCCTTTTTACCTTTCGCAATAGCTATTTCTAATTTAGCTTTACCTTGTTTCCAATACATAGCGATTGGAACTAGAGTTTGTCCTTTACGTTCCACTGCTCCGATTAATTTATTTAATTCAGAGCGATGTAATAATAACTTACGAGTACGCTGAGATTCTGGATGCACATGTGAAGAAGCAGATTCTAATGGAATTATAATTGCTCCTAATAACCAGGCTTCACCATTTTTTAAGATAACGTAAGTATCACGCAACTGTAAACGTCCAGCTCGTAAACTTTTCACTTCCCATCCTTCTAATACCAAACCAGCTTCAAATTTATCTTGTAAAAAATAGTCAAATCGAGCTTTTTTATTTAACCCAATAGTATTATTTGTAGTCATTGATCTACCTTGAAATTATTTCCATAAATCCGATAAGCTAACTTACCAGCTGATGTTACGCAGAAAGCTACCTTCCCCCTCCTAAGCGTGGCACTGCCATTAAGTTAAGAAGTAAGTAATTGTATAGTATAATAAATATTGTAACATAAATTAATTAATAATAAAGGTACAATATGTTTAAAACAGACATAATTGTATCAGTATTTACTCGTGTTAGAAAATTATATTTTCCAATATTATTAGTGATGATATTTCAAAATAGTATGAAATCATTACAACTGCAACTAAATTAATTTACAATGGATACAGATACAATAACTGGTAGTGCTTTTACTCAAGCAAGACGTAATTTGCGTCATACAATTTTCATTGGACTAAATCAAAAAATAGTATTTGAAGGAATTCACATGCACTGCATTAACCAATGTTTTGGTATAAAGCTCTGTAAATTATTTAACGCAGTAGCTAAATCAATCTCTATATCTTTATTTTGAATATCAATCACGGTCTTATAAATAAGTTCAAAATTAACTCTATCATGTTGTTCCATAACAATAAATTTACCATTTTCAGCATTATTTAATTTTTCAATTTCTCCTTTTCCTACTTTTCCATTAATATTGCTTTCTCTAGCATCTCTAAATAATTTAAAATTAATTTTTTTATAATTTATTACTAATTGATTGAAATTCTTTAACCTAGAAGTAAATCCAGAACCACTTACATGTAAAAAACCAATAACTTGTGACTTATGCTTGATAAATAAATGTTCTGGAATTACTTTTTTTCCTAATCTTAGTTGATCTATTTCTAATTGACGAAAAGGTTTGAAAGCTTCTGTGATAGTTATCATTTTACCAATATCATCAAAATCACTAATAATTATATTCTTATTATATTCTTTTTCTAAAACAATTTTTTGTTGTTCAAAATAAGTTTGTAATTCAGTCGAACTGACAGAATATACAGTTGGTTGTTCTTGAACTAAAGCAGGAGTATTTTCTATTATCGGTGGTTTTGATTTTATTCCAACAAATTGTTTTAATTGTAAAATATCATCTTTAATTGTCTGTAGTTCTTCCAGAATTCTAGTCTCGAAACTTTTTGCATTATGTGGTAAAGGAATATTTTCAAACTTGAATCTATAATAATGTGAAGCCCAATTAAGTACGCCTCTAATTGAGTTTTGTTTCAAAATTGTATGTAATTCATCTGGAGTAAATAAAGTTTCAATATCACTATCTTGGGCTTTTAAATTTAAAATCTGTTTTAATTGCTCATCGGATAATTTAGCTAATACTACTTCATATTGAGAAATTCGATCTATAACAGCGGCATTAAAAACTGTCTTAAAATGTTGCCAGCGATCTGGAAATAAATTAAGAATAATCAAACTATTAGGAGTATGGGTAAATATTTCTTTTACTGCTTCTCCAAAATTAAGCAACAATTGCTCATGATGTTTTAAACCTTCCAATTGATCAAATACAATTATCAACGGTTCATCGGCAATTGACAGCTTACCAAACACACTGATAGCTTCTAAAGCAAATTCCTCTTGACTAATATTTTCACCCCAATTTTCTAGCTTAATTTTATCTAGTTCATTTGCTTCTAATTGATTACCTGATAACCATTTTTTAACTAATTCACGTTTATACAGATCAGAATAACTACAAAATTTTATCAATCCTCTAACAATAGCAATTGCATAACCACCAAATCCATAAGTTCTACCCCACCAATCAATGGTACTTTTCTCAATGAATTGCCAATTTTTTCTTTTCTGATCAGTATTTTCAGAACCAAATTGATTATATATATTTAATGGATTATCCAATAAAGATTGTAAAATTGCTTCTGCTTTTTTAGTTAACTTTGTGCGTTTCTTTAAGTCAGTAGTAATAATTTGAGCAAAACTATAACCAAGAAAATATTCGAGCTGGGAATATTGACTATCAGGAATGATTTCAACAAATGATTCTAAAATTCGGCTATAAATATGATGTAAGACAGATTTAGGATTATTCGGTTGCCTGATAAATAGTAAACGGTTATTTTTCAAAGTTTCATTTGCTAACCGCATCATTAAATGAGTTTTACCATTGCCAGCTTCTCCAATAACTATAGCTCCTTTACTTTGGTGATTATGATCATGTTTGATTTCAGTGATAATACTGGTTAATATATTAAATTCATTCTGATAAATAAGTTTTAAATCAATATGTTGCTGAAATGGAGTATCAACTCTACTAGTTCCAAATGGATTAGGTTTATTCGTAACTTTATTGATAGCAGTGGTCATATTTAAATATAATTGATGGGTGAATAAAGCATCATATTTGGCACTATGAGCCTGATTATGATTAAAGCGTTGAGAATTAATTTGTAAACTAAAGTGCTTACATAAATATTCTAATGAATATCCTTCTAAATCTGGGAAATTTTGTTTAGCAAATTCATAAGTACAGGCAAATTTTAAATCTGGCCATTTTACTTTAGCGGCAACAAAACTTTTTTGTAATACTTCAATATCATGCTCAGCATAGTGACAAATAATTAATTTAGACTCAGCTAACTTTGCAAACTCCACCATAATTTCTTTGAGACTTTTAGTCTTAAGTTTACGACCTTCACTATTTAATTCATCTGCAACAAAGGCTTCATACAAAATACTTCCATCATCAGCAATAACGGCAATTTCTGTTAAAATATGTTTACCTTCTGTATCTACAACTATGAAATTATTCATTTTTTATTAATAATTAATTTTAAAAGTATTGGTTAGATAAATTACAATTATACCAAATAAGCAATTGATATTTACTCTGAATTTAATTAAGAATTAAGCATTCATAATTAAGAATTGCTATAATAATCTATTCAAAAATATCTTGCCAAGCTTGGATGGCGGCTTGATATTGTTCAGTTTTTTTATACTGGTTAGGCATTGGCATTGGTGGCGGTTGTACATTGACATTTTTTGCTACAATATTTTTACCTACATTAATCCATACCTGCAAAGCATATTGATAATTTTCAAATTTTCGGTACTGTCTAAACATAGGAATCCTTGGTAAAGTAACTGAATGATCAGTAGTTATTGCATTACTTCCTATTTTAACTCCAATAGTTTCCCATACTTCAAGAGCCTGTTGATAATTCTCAAATTTTCGATATTGAGTTGGAATTGGCATTGGAAATAACATAACATTGCTAGTTCTAGCTACAATTTTTTGTTGAACATTTGTCCATGCTTGTAGAGCTTGTTGATATTGTTCTACTTGACTATATTGATTTGGCATTGGCATTGGAGTTAGATAAGTTACTATCCTGCCATATGTTATGTTAGTTAGACTGATCAATAGTAAAAATATGATATTTTTCATAATATTTCCTAATAATTATCAAATAGTTATTAACTGATGTTACGCAATGACAGATTACTAACCCCTCCTAACTTAGGAGGGTAACTAGTAACCTGAGTTCGATATAAAAATATAATTACAATTTATTTAATATAACATATTGTTCCTAAATTCTATTTAGGAACATAATGTTTAAGAAGCTCTTCTTCAAATTTATACCAAGCAGAGCTTGATAACCAGTGCGTTATAAAATTTGG